>JAOZMN010000008.1:9276-25828 GCA_029934265.1 Bacteroidales bacterium | reverse complement strand
ATAGCAAGTCATTTTGACCACATCGAGAAATCTGTTATTATTATATAGTTACAGCCTTCTCCCGGCCATCGAAATGACGTTAAATAAAAAATACAACGAAGTATTGATTTTTGGAATGTAAAAATATTAAATTTACGGCTTATTTACAAATTTTTTTATTTTTCAAATGAAACAAATAATATTAATCAGCTTGTTATTATTTTTTTTTACTCCGAAAACAATTTTTTCTCAAAATTATTTTGAAAATAAAATTGAATGTCTCGGACCTTTTTCCTTGCCGGAAGGTGGTTTGCATTCTGCCGGCGTAGGAGCAGTTTCTTGTATCAAAGTTAATCCGAAAAACCACGAACAAATTTATATCGGGACTATTTGCGGTGGCTTTTGGAAGACTGAAAACAGCGGAAAAAATTGGAAATGTATGTCGGACAATATTCTTGCCGGCGGAAATAAATTTTCGGTACACCCCGATAATTTTGATATTATTTATATAAATTCGGCTTTAAGGGTAATAAATGGCTCTTCGTTGCGAAATATTCCTTGGGGAGAGGGGGCTTTTGTCAGTGAAAACGGTGGAGAAAATTGGGAAAAATTACCGATTTCAAACAGTTCCGAAAATTATTATATCGCAAATATTAAAATAGATATTAGAAATCCGGAAAAGATTTATGCTGTAGGTGATAATTTTTTTTATTTCAGTAACGATAAAGGAAAAACATTTAAAACTTATGAATTTGATTTTGATGAAAATACTTTTTTTCTTGAAATAGATTTAGTTCCGGACAGTTCCGGTTATGTTTTCCTTTCGGGAAGGAATATTTTTTGGAAAATAAATCCTCAAACCGGAAAATATACCGATTTGCAAGATATTTCTTCAAGACATAAAGAAAAATTTATTGTTTCGACAACCATGCACAATGATACAGTTTACAGTATGCAAAGCGGGAAAAATGGTGCAAGCAAAATTCGTTTTTCGGACGATGCCGGTAAAACTTGGCAAGATACAGTTAAAAGAAGTTTCAGCGGACGTTTATATATTCAAACTTTCGAGATTTCGCCGGAAGGATATTTTTATGCCGGCGGAATTTATTTATATCGTTTGACGGACAAAAAAACAAACAGATACAGGAATATTTCCGGCAATTTGCACCCTGATATAAGGACAATTCATTTTCCGGATTCGGCAAATGACAGTTTGGTATATGTCGGTACGGACGGCGGTATTTCAAAATCGGAAAACGGCGGAAAAACTTGGGAAAATATCAGCGGTGATTTATGCTCGTCTTTATTTCTCGGAGTGGCGATAAATGAAAAATCACCAGACTTATTTATCGGAGGTACAGGCGATTGTGGAACTTTAATGCACAAACCGGACAGAAAATGGTATGCCGTTTACGGTTGCGACGGCGGTAGCTCGATGATTGATTACAACGATACGACAAATGTTTGGATTACCTGTAACGGTACGCTGAAACTTTCACAAAGAAGCGGGCGAAAAGGTACTTTCAGAAACTTTAAATATTCAAAAGATATACCGTTTTATGACCCTGCTTTGGTTCAACACCCCTACAAACCGGATGTTTTTTATGTCGGAGAATGGAGCTTGTCGGAATATACGGATAAGGGAGAAACAAGAATCGGCAGAGTTTGGCTTAATGATTTTCCTAAAATCGGATCCGGAGGTTTGATAACTGCCGTTGCCATAAGCAAATGCAATGCCGATTATATTTATTTTGCTTATGCCGGATTAGATAATCAAAAACCTGATTATCCGACAGTTTGGCGAGCCGAAAACGGTATTGGAGGAAAATATCACAACATAACAAAAGGACTGAATTTATCAAAAAGTACTAAAATTGAAACCAAACTCAAAACAAGAATTTCCGGAATAGCTTTACACCCCGACGACACTTTAAAATTATGGGTTTCCGTTAATCAATTTTCGGAAGGAAATAAAGTTTTTTATTCCAAAAACGGTGGCGATAAATGGAAAAATATTTCTTACAATTTACCGAACATTCCGATAAATTGTATTCTTTTCAATAAAAAAAACAACACCTTATATATAGGTACGGATACCGGTTTGTTTAGATTAGAAAAAAAATCGGAAACTTGGGAAAAATTAAAATTTTTTCCGGTAACGGTTGTAAGCGAACTTAAACTAAATTCAATTACAAACGAATTGTTTATAGCTACTTATGGAAGAGGTATTTGGAAAATGATGCTTTAATTATTGAGTTCGGTATAAAAAGACCCTTAGGGTTTGATTTAACAAAATTAAATAGCTCTAAATATTTGATTTATAGTCTATTACTTAAAACCCTAAGGGTCTGATTTCGAGAAAATCTACTTTTTAGACTGAACTCATTATTTAATGGTACAATTATACAATGATGTAATCATTCAATTATTCAAATAATCATGCTGTCATATAAATTATCTTTTTGTTTTACGAAAGGTGCTATTGCTCGGTTGTAAATTCCTTGTACATAAGCGATTGTCATTCCATAATTTGTAACAGGTACTCCGGCTTCTATGGCTTCTCGTAAACGATTTTTGAGTTGTTTGTTAGTTATCATACAACCTCCGCACTGTACTACAAGTGCATATTCGTTTATCGGTCGTTGTATTTTATCCAAACCTGATACAACTTCGTAAATTATATTTTTTCCGGTAAAATTAGTTATCCAACGAGGGATTTTTACTCTGCCGATGTCATCGCAGGAAACGTGATGCGTACAGGATTCCAACAGTAAAACTTTATCGTTGTTTTTAAGTTTTGAAATTGCCGGAGTTCCTTGTAAAAATTCATCGAAATTTCCTTTCAAACGAGCAAGTACTACGCTGAAACCTGTCAGCGGAATATCATCAGGAATTGACGCATCTGCTTTTTTAAAAATCTGACTGTCAGTTATTGCGAGTGCCGGTTTTATCTTTGTTTTTCGCAAAAAAGCATCAACTTCACGCTCTTTCAAAACTATTGCAATTGCATCATTATCAAGAATATCTCTTATAGCTTGCACTTGCGGTAAAATCATTCTTCCGGCAGGGGCTTCAATGTCGATTGGAGTTATCAAAAGTACAATATCGCCGTAGGAAATCAAACCGCCGAGCATCGAGTTAATTTTGTAAGACGATTCGGGTATGGTTTTGACTATTGCGTTTACAATTTGCTCTGCATCTTCGCTTTGCAAGGCTGAAAATTCAACTATTTTTGCACGATATTCTTTTGCAAGTTTGGTTTTCAGTTCTTTTGTAAGTTTTTCTTTATCGGTTTTGTTGTGAATTATGAAAAACGGACAATCAAATCGTTTAAATTCCTTAATAAGAGCAGTTTCATAGTTACCGAATTTATTTTCGGAAATTACGATAATTGCAAGGTCGATATGTTTTACGGTTTCAAGAGTTTTATCGATTCTTTGTTTTCCGAGTTCTCCGGTATCGTCTATTCCTGCGGTATCAATAAGTATTACAGGTCCGAAACCGGTAATTTCAAATGACTTTCGGACAGGGTCGGTAGTTGTCCCTGCGGTTTGCGAAACTATTGCAATATTTTGTCCTGCAAGTTTGTTTATTATTGAACTTTTACCTCTGTTTCTTCGTCCGTAAATTCCGATATGCGGTTTTTGTTCTTTGGATTTTTTCATCTATTCACTTTGCGAAATTAAGGAATTTAATATAGACCTTGTTCTGTAATGTGTTAAAATTTCTTTTAATTTCTGCTTAAATTCTTCTTCCGTATTTGCTTGTTCGTCCCATGCTTCTTCTACACAAGTTGGTTTTTCTTCATTATTAACTACGTCGAAATAAACAGAAACAGGATATAAATTTTCTAATTTATGATTTACAGAAAAAAGTACGAAAGTATAATTACTCAACAAAGGTGCATATATTCTGAATTTATGCTCAAAATAATTAGTTTCTTTGTTTAATTTTGTATGAACTTCTGCAGTCAGAATATTTTTTGTTTCTTTACCCAAAAAAGATGCCTGCTCTTTAAGAATTGTTTTTGGTGTTTTTTTTTCTACCTTTTTAATAAAACCTTTAGACCAAAGATTTTCAGATAATTTTTCCATTGTTTTTTAGTTTATATTTAGTTGAAATTTTATCGGTAAATGGTCGGAATAATCTTTTTTATTAATTATTCCTCTCGAATTTAATAAATTTATGTTTCCTATTTTATTAATAATATTTAATTCTTTTGAATCAAAACTGTCTATAAGTTCGTGTCCTACAATAACTTGGTCAAACATATTCCAATAATAATTTATTGGTTTCCCTGAATTATAATAATATGTTCCGGGTATTTTGTTTTCTGCCGTATCACCAAAAAAATTCCACATAGGATTATAGTATAAGTGATAGTTTTTTCCGGCGACTTTCCGTTGTTTTGTTTTTGCGATATTTTTATCTTGAACTGAATGTAAACCTGTATGTTGAACCATAGCTTGCTCGAAAGGATTCATATTAAAATCACCAACAATTATAGTTCTTCTGTGCTTATATTCTTTTTGTTTTTCATTTATATCGTCCATTAAATTAGAAATTTCGGCATTTTGGTCGGCAGAAGTCCAATTTCTTTTATCTTGATAATGTATCACAACAAGGAGAATCTCAGTTTTACCCGGTAAAGCAAAATTTCTGTTTTTATATCTTCCGTGACCTTTTTTTTCTTTTATAAATTTATTTTCAAATTTACTGTAAATTGAAATTCTTTTAAATAATCGACCGGGTGAAGCATAAAAATTATTTTTATCCGAATTAAGTATTCCTAATATTTTGTTATCATCTGTATTATTTTCGGCAAGTAATAAAACATCTATATTGTAATAATCAACAAGCATTTTAATTTCTTCCAATATCATTTTTTTATTTATATTCCAAAATAAAAAATTTACTTTTTCATTCATAAAACAAAAAACTTAAAATTTAATAAGGTCAGGGAAAAATTTCAAAAAAACAGTTTCAAAACTTATTCCGACAAGTAAAATAAGTGCAATAATTACCAATGCAAGAGTCAGATTTGTTCTTCTGTTATTTCTTTTTATGCGTTTTTCGACACTTGCAATTTCCTGTTTTTTGGGCAATTCCTCAATATCGGCTCTTACATTACGAACTTGCTCGTTTACGATGCCTATGTTTACGGTGATTTTATCCAAGCGTTGCGGAAAATCTACTTCTTCTATTGTTGTTGAAAGTTTGGTTGTTGCTTTGGCAAGTTCGAGATAATTTTCGAGTAATTTATTTGTGGAAGTAATTTGTTCTTCATAAGATTTATGAAGTTTTTCGTTTTTTTCTTCTGATGTTTTTATGTATTTCGATGTTTCTTCTTTAAAAGCATTTAAAGTTTTCAGATTGTCGTTTGCTTGGACTTTATTTGCAGCCATTGCAGCGGTCAATTTATCTGTCGAAAGTTTTGAATGTTCCGTTATTTTTTTCTCTGTAATTTCAATCAGATTTTTAAAACCATGCTCAAATTTATTTTTTAATCCTTGTACGGATTGCACTACTTCGGAAGATAATTTACCGGCTTTATTTATCTGACTGACAGCATTTTCGAGAGTGCTTAATTCTTTTTGAAGTTTTGCAAGTTCTAATTTAATTTGTTCTTTCATGTTTTTAAATTGTGAAGTTGTGAAATTATGAAATCTATTTTTTCAAATTAGAAAAATTTTTATTGAAATTTTCTAACCAAGTTGTTTGAATTTTTAATTGAATTAACGGGTCTAAATCGTCTTTAAGTAAGCTGTTTCGACTGTATAATGATTCTAAATATATATTTCTTCTTTGCAAGATTTCTTTATAGTCGATTTTTTCTTTTTCCTGCATCAAATCAAACCCTTTATACATTTGTGAGTATGCTCTTTCAAATACTTGTTCTTCAAGTGATTCCGACCAAAATAAAGTATAAGCATTCAAAAGTAAAATTGTATAATTATCGGTTTGGGTTTCGAGTATTTTTTCGGTACTTTTATTTAGATGTTCCCGCCGGTCTTTCAAGTTCCCGACTCTTCTAATGTACTCTCTTACAAGTTCAAAACTTGATTTTTTAAGATTATTAGTATCAAGCAACAATCCGGGTGAAAAAATCGGATTTAAGTATGCTCTGTCTCTTCTTATTTTGAAAAATTCATTTATTTTTTTCTTCCGAATTATCGGATTATTTTCTAATTGCCCTACAACTTTAACAAATTTCACGACTTCATCTATCGAATTATATTTTTTTTCGGCAATATTATCGTAAGTATAATTAATAAGATAATTTACAGCCTTTTGTGCAGGTGTTTTCCCGTAATAATCATCAAAATTATCTTTTATAAGTCTGACTTCTTCTTGTGATATAAATTTTTCGATATGATTAAACAAGGCTTTTTTATAATGTTCGGGACTTTTCTTTTTTACAATAATCGTTACGCTTTCTTGTTCTTGCGAGAGAGTGTAATCTTCAATAATATTTAATACTTTTAATTTGTAAAGTGCTGATTTTGTATGCTTTGCATCTCTATATTTATAAAATAATTTTTCAAGTAAAATCGGCACATCTACCGTAAGACTTACAAAATTTGTTCTTTTTATTTTGTTAAGTTGTTCAATAAAACCGATATGTCCTGAATTATTATCAAAAGCATCTTTAAGGTTTTCGTCATTAAAATCCTCCGAAATATAAGTTCTCAGCGTATTTAATATTTCACCGAAAACATTATTTTTTAATTGAAATTTTATTTGAGTTTCTTCTCCTGTTTTGAGTTCCGAAAGTACTTTTTCTATGCCTTTTGTGGTTTTACGTTTTTCGGGTTTATGAATTTCGGTAAAGATATTTTCTTTTTTATCGAAAATCCCGGCTATACGAGATTTTATGTACAGCAGTATATCAATAGAAATTTTATCATCGAAAGTTGAGTTTTTAATATTCAGAGTATCTGCATCATAATCAATATATCCGAAAGTGCCGGAACTTGTGTTTACTGCAATTTTATCCGGAGAAACAACAGGGGTGCTTACAAGTTCAATATTTTCTCCAAAAATTATTTTTACGTGTTTTCCTATGATTTCGGACGGTGTAGTTTCCGGAATTTTTATTGTCGATAGCAGTTCGTTAAAAATTTCTTGTTCTTTTTTCCTACCCGGATATTGCTTTCTCACATTTCGACGAAGTGCAATAACGTCAGGGATAAGCTCGCTTGCTTCTTCTATGGTTTCTATTTCTCCTCCGACTCTGGGATAATCTGTAAAATCAAATATTTCGGTCGCCGAATCGTCCAACAAAAAATAAATTTTTGCTTTCGGCTTGTTCCCTGTGCGACCAATTGCTTGATATAGAGTTTCAATCGAATCCGGCAGATTAAAAAAGATTATATTATCGGCTTTAATATCAAGTCCTGTTCCGAGTTCTTTGTCGGCAACTATTATTTTATTGTCTCCGTTTTTAAAATTATAATAATTTTTTTCACGTAAAGCGGTATTTGTTATAATTTCTGTAACAGGTTCTATAACAGCTGGTTCTCGATAATTGAAATTTTCTTTTATTATATTTGTTACTCCGGTTTTATCTTTGGAATATACTCCGAAATGTCCTTTTTTGTCGGCACAAAATATTATTGTCGAATGATTTTCATTTTCATTTTCTATTTTTTCCAAAAGTTTTTGCAGTGCTTTGTGTTTATTTTTCGCAGATTTTTCTATAATTTTTGAAACTTTTTTTAATGATTTTTCACCTTCGTAAGTTATTATTGTTGAAAAATCGACTTTTGTTTCCTTAAAGTCTGCAATAAAATAATCTTGATGATTTATATGCAAATTTCTTTTTATATCTTCTTGAATATCATAAGAAGTAATAGAACTTAAAGCAATTGTGCAAGGATTATTATTTTTGTTTTTATTGAAAAGTTTATTGGTTCGTTCGTAAATTTCACCGGATTCGGATCTGAAATCATTCCCGTATTCAGAAATAATATGAGCCTCATCTACAACAAGATAATTCAATGAAAATTTTGATTTGTCTATTTTTTTTGCAAATTCGACAAATGAATTTTCTTTAAGTTTTTCCGGCGATAAAAATAAAATTTGCACCTGTCCTCCGGCAAGTTTTTTAAGTGTTTCTGTTTCGTAAGCTGTATTTATTTCGTTTGTACACAAATAGCGAACTCCGGAAAAACCTGTATTTTTTAATTTTTGATATTGTTCTTTAAGCAATAAACCGTCAGGCTGAACTACAATGCTTGTGCCGGATTGCAAAATTGCGGCAAATTTATAAACAAGCGATTTTCCGCTTCCGGAAACATCCGTATAAGCGGAATTTTTGAATTGTAAAATTTTATTTAATGCCGTAAATTGATTTTCTCGAAATTCCGTTTTACGAAAAATATTTTTCAAAAACCAATTTAAGGAATCTTTAATATCGGTAAGTCGATACTCATCAACTTTGGGATTGTTTATAAAATTAATATATTTTATCGGTTTTACACTTAAAAATTGTTCCGCTTCTTTCGTATAATGTACCGACCGAATTATCGCCGTATTTTTTGCCGAATTTTCCGGCAAATTTTCGGGAAACTTTCGGCACAAAACCGATGTATCTATCAATAAATCATATTTTTCTTTTATATCAAGTTCTCGAATATTTAATTTTTGTCCTTGAAATAAAGTGTAAAGTTTTGCTTTGGAAAATTCTTTACTATAGAAAATACTCAATTCTATTTTTGGCAGATATAAATTTTGTCCGGAAATAACGGATATATTTTCGTATAATTTTCGCAATTCTTCTACGGCGAGGGTCGCTCCGGGAATATCTCTTTCAATTACGGCTATTTTCCAAACTTTGGATTTGATGTCCAATACTCCGTTTATGATATGGTCGTTGATTATTTTTTGTATTCGTGCTGCCGCAAAAGGAGAAAATACAATTTGCATGGCATCTAAGCCGGACGTTTTTCCGGAAAGTGGATTTTCACTGTTTTTCTTTAAAATATCAAAATATTCATTGTAGGTAGCATACAATAAATTTTGGATTGCTTCTTCATGCTGTCCTTTTTTGATATTAATAAATTCATATTTAAGCTCTTGTGCAAGTTTCTTTTTTTTATTCAGTGTTAAATAGTCGGTATTTGTGTTACTCTCTTCGGGGTCGATTTCTATAATTATTCCTCTTTTTTTCCTTATTTCATACGGAAATTCTATTATAAAATCAATTTCATCATTAATGAAATTAAAATCAGGGTCATCAAAGTTATTTGATTTAGAATAACTTAAGTCAGATTTTTCGAGTACCGATTTATAAGTAATTCCTTCGCAAAGTACCGGTATTACATATTTCCCTATGCTTGCCGGAATAATTTTATTTACAAGTTCTTCTTTAAATTTTGATGTATTTTTAAGTTTTTCGGTTTGTGAAGAGTCATTAAAACAAGAGTTTACAAAAAATGACCTGAAAATTGTTTCTGCAGAATCGGTGGTGTTAAAATTGTATAAAATTTTTCCGTTTTCAGGTTTTCTTGATGTTTCTGAAAATATTTGTAAAAAAATATCTTCAATAAAACATGATGCCGGAGCGGGCAAACCTCTTGAAATGATATTTGAAATTACAGCAAAAACAGGATTTATTTTATCTTTGCTTTTTATATTTTGCTCGGATATTTCTGTATTAAAATACGAAAGTTGTTTTAATATACCGGATATTTTTTCAAATTCACTTTCTTTAAAAAGTCGAGTAAGCGACTCTATATAATATCCTGCTTTGTTTTGTTTCACTTTATTAGGGGTATTAATAATGAACAAATTAAGGTCTTCGACCTATTTTATGGAGTAAAACTGTTTTTTAATTATTAATGTAATATTCTGAAAATCAGATAAACTTCACAATTTATAATAATTTGTAAATAAACAAAATTTTACGATAAAAATGTAATTTATTTTTAAGATTTTATAATTTTGTCGCTATGGATAGCATTATAAATTGGTTAGAAAGGAATATGAGTCCGTGTTTTTACAAAAAATATTTCGGTATGGAATGTCCGGGCTGTGGTATGCAACGCTCTATTATTGCTTTGCTGAAAGGCAATTTTATTGACAGCTTTTTTCTTTATCCCGGTCTTTTTCCGACTATAATTTTAATTGTTTTTTCCGTTTTTCATATAATTTTCAAGTTTAAAAACGGTGCGGATATTATAAAGTGGCTTTTTTTCTTTAATTTAACAGTGGTTCTCGGCAATTTTATCATAAAAACTTTTACAGGAAGTTGCTCACATTGTTGATTTACGATTGGTGAAAAATCACCAATCGTAAATCATCAATCATAAATCCCTTAGTTTACGGGCTTCGTTATCAGTTGCAGATGTTTTTTTGTATCAATTACTTTAAAAGCATTTTTGATAGTTTCTACGGTCATTTTATCTACAATTTTATCATAATTTTCTTTCAAAGAAGGGTCATAATTGTTGGCATATTTTTCATAAAGAACATTTAACCAAAAACCGTTCTTTTTGAGTTTTTCCTCTCTGTCTTTTCGCAAATATTTGATTGTTTTTTGCAAATCGACTTCAGTAGGACCGTTTTTTTGCAATAATTCTATTTCACGATATATAATTTTTGCAAGTTTTTCCGCATTTTCGGGGTCGCAATCGAACATTGCATAAGCAAGGTATTTTTCAACCGGAAGTTTCATCATCGAAATTTGAGTATCCACTCCGTATGAGCCACCCTCTTCCTCACGGATAGTAGCCGTGTATCGAAGTCCGAGTATATATTCCATTGCTTTCAGATTGACTGAATTTTCACCGTTATATTTAATATCTCCGGAAAATGCAATAAATACCGAACTTTTATTTTCTTTTGCAGGAATTTTAATTATTTTTTCAATATTATTTGTATTAAATCGTACTTTATTATCTTTGAAATTTTCAGTTTTTCCTTGTGCGGGTAAACCTCCGATATATGTACCTATAACCGGTTTCAGATATTCCAAATCTATATTTCCGACAAAAATAAAAGTCCAGTCGGTTGCATCGGCAAAACGTTCATTATAGATTTGGTAAATTTTATCGAAATCGACTTTTTTTATGGTTTCTTTGTTAAACGGCTGTCTTCGAGGGTCATTATTCAATAAATAAGTACTGAGGCTGTCCCCAAAACGTGCAGAAGGGTCGGAGCCGGCATTTTGAAGTGAACTTTCATAACGTTTCATTAATGAATTATAAGCAGTCTTATCTTTTCTTGGTTTTGTGAAATAAAGATAAGTCATTTTCAGCATTGTTTCCAAGTCTTTTGTAATACAACTTCCTTGAAAACCCTCTTCGTATTTGTCGATATACGGCGAAACATAAGCTTTTTTTCCTGATAGTTTTTTTTCTAATTCAATTTGAGAAAAATCGGCAATTCCCGAATTTGTAATTATTGTAGTTACTAATTCCGACGAAGGTAAATCTTCTGTTGCAACAAGCGAACTGCCGCCCGGGCTGAAAGCTCTCATTTGAATTTCATTTTTTTTGTAATCCGTCGGTTTTATTATTACCGTAACGCCATTTGCAAATTTCCATTCAGTAACTCCGTTGATTGTCGATTCTTTTACAAGTTTACTGCCTGACGGACGTTTTGCCATAAGCGGAGCATCGGAAGTATTATCTTTATAAGGTTTAATTTTTGCTTTTGAAACGTCTTTAATTATAGCAAGTATTTCTTTTTCTGTCGGTAATATAACTTCTTTCTTTTTCGGAGCAGTGATAAGTACTACCATATTTTTTTCGGAATACAAATCTTTGGCAATTTTATTTACATCGTCCAATGTAATTTGCGGGACAATTTTCGTAACAAATTCATGTTTCCAATCAATATCCGGAGCAGGCTCGTTGTTCATAAAATTACTAAAATATTGCCATACAAAAGTTTCCGAAACGGTATTATCTTTTTCCGTATAAGCATTTTCATCGTTTGCAATAATTTCGGCTTTTGCCCTTTCTAATTCTCCTTTGGTAAATCCATATTTTATAATTCGTTTATTTTCAAGAAGTATAGTTTTAATAGCTTTATCCGTGCCGGTATTTCCGGAAATTGTAATCAAATTATTTGCCGCTTTTGTACTTGCAAAATCGCCATAATAATTATATGCTTGCATAAAAGGAGCGTCTTCTTTCTGAGCGAGTTCCGAGAGTCTGTTATTGAACATCTTACTGTACAAAGCACGTACATAAGTCATTTTCAGATAACCGAAATTTTTATTTTCGGGTTTAACAATATCATGTTTATACATAATTGTTGTCCGTACATTTGAGGCTTCCGCATCTGTTGCTATCGAAATAAGAGGCTCGTCATTATTCGGAATTTCAACATAATAGCGTTCTTTTTTATTGTCGGATTCCGGTATGGGCGAAAATAATTCTATAACTTTTTTCTCCATTTTTTCGGGGTCGAAATCTCCTACAATTATTATTGCTTGCAAGTTTGTTCTATACCAATCGTGATAAAATTTATTAATTGTCTCATAATGAAAGGTATCAATTACCGACCTACTTCCTATCACATCGTGCAAAACTGATTTTGAGCCGTTGTACTTTGCCTTGTCGGTTATTTTGCTCATTCTGAAATTTGCATTTCTCCGAGTTCGCCATTCTTCTCTGATAACTCCACGTTCGGCATCAATTTCTTTCGGCACCATTTGGATATAATTTGACCAATCACGAAGTACAAGCAAAGCCGTATCCGTCATACCTTTTTTTGTCGGTATTCTTGATAAATTGTAAGCCGTTACATCATAGGAAGTAAAAGCGTTTATATCTTTTCCGAATACAATCCCGTTATCCTGAAAATAATTCAGCATTGATTTTCCCGGAAAATGTTCCAAGCCGTTGAAAGCCATGTGTTCTACGAAATGTGCCAAACCGTTTTGTTCCGGAGTTTCGAGCAAAGCTCCTACTTTATGAACGATGTAAAAATCAGCACGGTCTTTCGGCTTTTCGTTCTTTTTGATGTAATACTGCATACCGTTTTTAAGAGTTCCGTGTCGGACGGAAGGGTCGAGAGGCACACTTGCGTTAAAATCATATTTCGCTGTTTGCGAATAAGTTACACTACTTATTAAAGTTAATACCAATGCAAATAAAAATTTGTTTTTTTTGTTCATTTTTAATGATTTTTTAGTGAAATTTAATTTTAAATAATTTGACAAAGTTATATTAAATTAAATCAAATATTTGTTAATAAAAAGTTAAGTATTCTTAAATATCGGGGAAATAATTTTTTGGTATAGTCTTATTTCATCGCTATCGGATTTTTTTTTGCGAAAATAATCCGCCATAATTTCAGCTTGTTGTTCGAATCTGAAATTGATAAAATTTTTAAAATCATAAATACTGTATTTATAAACTTTTTTTCGATAACGAATCTGTTCTATCATTGCTTTTGTCCAATGATATTTTAAATTTTGATGTTGCCAAACATGACAAATTTCGTGTACCAAAATCGACATTGCATAGTTTTTGTCGGAAAAATCTTCTTCGTATTTTTTTCGAGAATAAACAATTTTATTTCCAAAAGTAACAGCTGTAAATTTTTTTAACAAAAAACTGAACAAATGCTTTCGAGTAAGTTTTACCTTATCGAAATTTATACTTTTGCCGTATATTTCCGAAAGTATTTTTATTTCTTTTTCGGATAATTTTCGTATTGTACTCATGTATCGAAATTTGTTAAACTTATTATATTGTTCTCACCAATAAGCTCTTTACATTTATATTTCCGATATAATTGAACTATTGCGACAACATCTTTTTCACAATATTTTGCAATTCTTTCCGTATTTTTTTCTTTCCAATAAACCTCGCCTACCATACTTCCGTCTATATCGTCTTTGGGAGTCGGGATACCGAAAATTTCGGTAAGTAAAGAAAGCGAAGTATAATTTTTATAATCGCCGAAACGCCACAATTCAAGGGTATCCAAGTGTTTTATTTCCCAAGGCTTTTTGCCGGCAATATCCAAAGCAACCGGTAAATTTATCGAATTTACCAACATTCTGCGAGCAATATACGGAAAATCAAATTCTTTACCGTTGTGGGCACACAGATATTTATCATGAATACTGAATGATTTTTGCAAAAGTTCTTTAAATTCCGAAAGTATAATTTTTTCGTCATTACCGAAAAAACTTTTTACCCGTAAAATTCCCTTGCTCACAAAACCTGCGGAAATACACACGATTTTACCAAATTCCGCATAAATTGCCGCTTTCCCGTATATTTCGGCAGATGTTTGGTCTTCTTTTTTGATATATTTGCTTTTTCTCTCCCACAAGGCTTTCATATTATCAGAAAGCTCATCGAAATCAGGATATTGAGAAACAGTTTCAATATCCAAAAAAAGTATATCTTCTTCTTTGATTGTATATGACATAATAAATTAACTATTTATGAATTTTAAATTTTAAATTCTATTTTTTATCTTTTTTAGTAATTTAGCAAAATTAATATAAATTTTAAAATAAATAAAATGAATAAATTTAAACTGTTAATAATTTTGTCAATAATTTTACAATTCGATAGTTTGTCCGCACAAATAAGCTCCGGAGGAACACCGTATTCTTTTATGAATAAAACCGGTAACGAAATAGAAGCCGTAAATATGAAGGCTTTTGACATCCAAGCAATGATAAAAGAAGACATTGCAAACAAAGGAAAATCAATACCTTACAGATTCGGAAAAGAATTTGAAGTAAATTACACTCCCGAAAATTCCGGAACTTTTGAAACATTGCCTTCCGGCGATAAGTTGTGGCGTTTGCAAATAAGCTCAAAAAAAGCTTATTCCATAGGTTTGATTTTCGGAAAATATAAACTCCCCAAAGGTGCAAAAATCTTTATTTACAGCCCGGATAAAAAGAAAATACTTGGTGCTTTTACAGAAAAAAACAATAAAATTTCCAAGAAACTTGCAGTAGCACAGCTGTCGGGAAATTCTTTAATAATAGAATATTACGAACCGAAAACTGTAGAATTTTCCGGAGAATTACAAATATATAAAATCATACACGATTATCGTAATGCTTTCGGCGAACGCATTGAAAAATCGGAAAGTTGCAATATAGACATTAATTGTCCGGAAGGCTCGGATTGGCAAACAGAAAAACACGCAATTTGTAAAATTTCGATGGGAGGCGGTTTATGTTCCGGAGCTTTAATTAACAATACAAATTACGACGGAACACCGTATTTTCTTACTGCTTATCACTGTTTACATACAGAAGATAAAGCCATAGAAACTGTTTTTTATTTTAATTACGAAAGTGAATTTTGCGGAGGAGGAAAACCAACCGGCGAGCAAACTGTTTCAGGTTCATCGCTTACGGCAACATCGCTTAACGGTGATTTGGATTTTACTTTATTGAAAATATCAGAATTGCCTCCGGAAGAGTATCAGCCGTACTATGCAGGTTGGAACAGAAGTACCGAACCGGCAGAAAATACGGTCGGTATTCATCACCCTGCCGGCGATATAAAAAAAATATCCAAAGATTACGACCCTCCGAAAACAGGAAGTTTCAGTTCGAATAATTTTAGTTTTCTTGTCGATAGTGATTGGCTTTTGGAAGAATGGGAACTTGGAATTGTAGAGGGCGGTTCGTCCGGCTCGCCGTTATTTGATGAAAATCATCGAATAGTCGGCGATTTAACAGGCTCATCGCTTTCGCACGGTTGTGATAATCCTACCGGTATTTTATATTCCAAATTTGACCATTCTTGGGATTTACTTTCCGGAGCAAATCAACAACTTAAACCTTGGTTAGACCCCAAAAGTTCGGAAGTTGTTACTCTTGACGGCTACTCTCCTTATGCAGCGACAAACGATGCCATGCTTACGGAGGTTATCGAGCCGATAGAAAAAGCATATTGTACGGAAAATTTAATAATTTCTCCAAAAATTGTAATTACCAATAAAGGAAACGATGTTTTGGAAAGTCTGACAATTACATATACAATAAACGATACCGATTCGGAAAGTTTTGAGTGGACAGGAAGTTTAAGCACACAGCTTTTCGATACAATAACTTTTCCCGAAAAAAGTTTCCCCGAAAATGAATATTCTCTAAAATTTTACACCGAAAACCCAAACGGATTAGATGATGAAAATTCGGATAATGACAGTATTAATTTTAATATATCCGTTAATAATCAAGGTGTTCAAGTAGAATTTATTATTATTACCGATTTATTCGGAAACGAAACAACTTGGGAATGTATAGATAAAAATACCGGCAAATCTATATATTCAGGCGGTCCTTACGTTTCCGGAAAACAAAAAACGATAAAAGAACAAATGTGTTTTAAATCCGGCTGTTACAATTTTATTATTTACGATGAAGGCGGTAACGGAATATGTTGTTCAAACGGTATCGGAATATATAAACTTACCAACCTTTCGACCAATGAACTTATAGGAAACGGCTCTTCTTTCGGCAAAAGCGAAAAAACAAATTTTTGTATAGAAGCCGTAAATATCAAAAACATTCCTGAAAATAATGCAAACATTTATCCTAACCCTGCAAATGAAACTATTTTTGTAAATATTAATA
>JAOZMN010000008.1:0-9266 GCA_029934265.1 Bacteroidales bacterium | reverse complement strand
AAAATAATCGACGGAACTGTCAGTATAACAGATATTTTCGGAGCTGTAAAAGAGCAAAAAAATATTACGGAAAATATTATGGAAATTGACTTAAAAAATTATGCGTCCGGTATTTATTTTATGAAAATTGAAACAGAGAAAGAAGTTATTATCAAAAAATTTATCAAAAAATAGTTTTTTTGATAAATACCTATAATTGGGGATATTAAAATCAAAATATATTTTATTACTTTGCGTATTCTAAATTTTGAAGGTGAAAACTTCCGGAATCTATTGATTTTCAAAAACGATTTAAAAACTATCTAAAAATATATAATTATGATTAAAGAAAAAACAGTAACTCTCGATGTCCGTCCTATTCTTGCAACAGGAGTTGACCCTTTTGAAGAAATTATGAAAAATTTGAAGGTGTTGAAAGACGATGAAACCCTTTTGGTTGTTAATACTTTCGAACCTGTTCCACTGATAATGAAACTTAAAAATCAAGGCTATTCTTGTGAAGTTAAACGTCCGGAAGACGGAACCGTGCATACTTATTTGACAAAAATTTCCGATAATATCGAAACCGAAACTTCAGAAAAAGAGCATACAAATATTATAAATTTTGAAGATGCTTTAGAAAAATTTAAAGGTAAAATTACCGAAGTTGATGTTCGTCCGTTAGAAATGCCTTTGCCAATGGTAACAATTCTTGAAGAAGTCGAAAAATTAAAAGCAGGAGAGGCATTATTTGTTTTTCATAAACGTCTGCCTCAATATCTTTTACCCGAACTCGAAAAAAGAGGGTACAATTATGTTTCCAAAGAAAAAGATGAAAACAATATCAATTTTATAATTTTCAAATAAGGTCTCAGTATTTACAATTTTTTACACAGAACTCATAAATTCAAAATATTCAAAATGATAGCAGGTTCAAGTACAAAAAACGCACCTTCACCAAAAGTAGTCTTGCCGCATTATGCCGTAGGAGCATTATCGTTTCTAACAGCATCAATATTACTGTTCTTCACATCGGGCGACATCGTAAATTCTTATGTAAGCCCTAAGGTATTAAGCATCACCCATATATTGGTATTGGGTTGGATAACAATGATAATTTTCGGTGCGTTGTATCAGCTGATACCGGTGGTAATGGAAGTAAAACTTTTCAGTGAAACTTTGGCGTATATAAGTTTTATAACGCTTATAAGCGGTACAATATTAATAGCAATAAATTTTTGGACTAATTACATAAACAATACCTTAATGCTCGAAATCGGCGGGACTTCGATATTTATATCGGTATTTCTTTTTGTGGTAAACGCTTTGGGCAGTGCAAGAAAATCCGACCAAAAAACTATCGAAAATCGGTTTATAATAATATCCGCTTTTTGGCTGTTACTTACCGTTTTACTCGGTATTTTCATGGTGCTGAATGCTTCTTTGCATATTGTGGCCAAATCAAGTCTCGAATTACTGAAAATTCATGTACACATTGGAGTGATAGGCTGGTTTATGATGCTCGTAATCGGAGTTGCAAGCAAACTATTACCGATGTTCTTTATCGTCCATAAATTAAAACCAAAATATCTGCACATATCTTTTTGGCTCACCAATACAGGCTTGTTGCTCGTCGGCATTGTTTATTATTTCAAAGCAAACTCTTTGGTAAGCGGACTGCTTTCGTTACCGATAATTGTCGGTGTTATGTTTTTTGTAAAATATAATTACGATGCCTATAAAGCTCGTTTGAGAAAAAAACTTGACATCGGGTTAAAACTATCCGTATTTTCGTTTGTCTTGCTGTTTGCATCAATTATTTTCGGGCTTGTTTCTTTTACAAATCCTGATTTTTTATCGGAATATTCTGTCCGTTTCAATACTGCTTATATGGTATTGTTGATACTCGGTTTTTTCACTTCGCTTATACTCGGACAAATGTATAAAACTTTGCCGTTTATAGTATGGCTACAAAGATACAGCGACAAAGTCGGGAAATTTAAAATTCCTATGCCTGCCGGAATGTACTCCGGTAAAGTTGCCGATTTTCATTATTACAGTTATATTCCGGCTATTATTTTGCTTGTTGTCGGTATTTTTGCAAAATTAGAAATTCTTGTACAAATAAGTTCGGTATTTTTTGTGATAACCGCAATTTTATATACTTACAACACTTTCAAAGTAATTTTACATAAAGACGAATCAAAACCGTTAAAATAAGGTCTTCGACCTCTTCTATTTAACAAGGCAAAGCCATTTTAGAAATGTAAAAAAAAACACTTATCTAAGTTTTAGAAACTCAGATAAGTGTTTTATTATTAGTGCTTTAGTTAATATTCGTTATAAAACATAGTTTCTTTGCACTTGTAAATTGCTGTAAATCAAGGCTTTTTAAGTTGTGTGTGCTTGTGAAGTCCAATTATTGAAAAACCGATGCAAGTCGCTAACTGTCAGACACATAACAAATAGGGGTGTTAAAACAGACGGAGGTCTGTAAACAGGTCGAAGACCTTATTTTGTTTTTATTATAAAATATTTTTTCTTTCCTTGTCGGACTACAATATTTTTATCATTAACAAGAAAACTTTTATCTATTGACAAATCCGAGTTTTGTTCTTTTTGTTGATTAATACTCAGACCATTATCTTTCATCAAACGTCTGAGTTCGCCGTTTGATTTAAAAATACCGGTTTTTTCTACCAACAAAGTAATAATGTTTATTCCGGAAGTAAAATCTTCTTTTTCGACTTCAAAAGTCGGTACACCGGAAAAAATATCATTAAAAGTTTTTTCATTTAGTTTTTCAAGAACTTCTTTTGTCCCTTTCCCGAAAAGAATTTTGGAAGCCTCAACTGAATCATCATAATTTTGTTTTCCGTGAACAGTAACAGTAAGTTCTTTCGATAAAGTATTTTGTAACAGACGAGTATGCGGAGCTTCTTTATGTTTTTCGATAAGATTTTCTATTTCGTTTTGACTTAAAGAAGTGAAAATTTTAATATATTTTTCTGCGTCGGCATCGGAAGTATTCAGCCAAAATTGATAAAATTCGTAAGGAGATGTTTTTTCTGGGTCAAGCCAAATATTTCCGGTTTCGGTTTTTCCGAATTTACCGCCGTCGGCTTTTGTAATAAGCGGACAGGTGAGTGCATAAGCCTTTCCGCCTGATTTTCTGCGTATAAGTTCAGTTCCGGTGGTGATATTTCCCCACTGGTCGGAACCTCCCATTTGAAGTTTACAATTTTTTTCGTTGTAAAGATGCAAAAAGTCATATCCTTGTACAAGCTGATAACTAAATTCGGTAAATGAAAGTCCTTCCGCACTTTTATCGCTTTCGGAAGACATACGTTTTTTGACGGAATCCTTTGCCATCATATAGTTTACGCTGATGTGTTTTCCAACTTCCCTGATAAATTCAAGAAATCCGAATTTACTCATCCAATCGTAATTATTTACAATTTCCGCCGGATTTTCACCTGAAAAATCTAAAAATTTAAGAAGTTGATTTTTAATTGCCTGTTGATTTTTCATAAGCGTATCAAAATCAAGCAAATTACGTTCTTTTGATTTTCCGGAAGGGTCTCCTATCATTCCTGTTGCACCACCGAGTAATGCTATCGGTGTGTGTCCGCAAGTCTGAAAATGTTTAAGCATCATTACTCCGGCAAGATGCCCGATATGTAAAGAGTCAGCGGTCGGGTCGATACCGATATAAGCAACAGTTTTTTCTTTTTGCAACAAGTCTTCCGTTCCCGGCATGATATTATGAACCATGCCTCTCCAAGTAAGTTCTTTTACGAAATTCATTTATTATTCTTTAAATCATTTATATATTTTTCACTAAATCCAAACATTTCTGCAACTTCTTTAATATTGTATTTTTCGCTTTTTAATAAATTTAAAATTACAATTTGTTGTTTTTTTTGTTCTTGTTTTATTCCTTGTTCTATTCCTTGTTCTATTCCTTGTTCTATTCCTTGTTCTATTCCTTCGTCTCTTGCTGTATCTATAACATTTTTTAAATCTCGATAATATTTCAAACTGTTTTCGTAAGCTTTAATTTCCGGTTGAGAGTAATTTGAAATTTCAGCTTCGTTAAAAAATTTTTTAAATATACCGCTTAATACTTCCGGCTTGTCTTCTAAATTATGTAAATTTTTTATGGCAAATAACCACTTGTCAAATTTTCCGGACAGCTCATTTATACTTTTTGTAAAATTAGGCATTTGCAAATAAATATAAGTCAGCTTATCGTAAAATACTTTTTTTGTTTTAGTATCCAACAATTTAATTTCACTGACAACTGTTTTACTTTTATCGTTATCGTCAAAGCAAAAATCAAGTATGCCTACAGTATAAACCGATTTTAATTTAAAATTCCAACCTCCTCGCAACGCTTGTTCTTGAATTGGAAATGTAGAATAAAAAACAGTCCTATCTTTAAAAAAATTTTGTTTTGATTTTTGAAGTTCTATTATAATTTTTTCACCTCTGTCATTTTCGCAATATAAATCAAAAACGGCTTTTCTATCAAGCTTACTTGACGAAAGCTGTTCGCTGTTTTTATAATTTAATGTTTTTATGTTTTCTTTTCCTTTTAATAAAGTATTTAAAAAATCAATCAAAATATCTTTATTTCTTTCCTCTCCGAAAAGTCGTTTAAAACCGTAATCGGTAAAAAAATTTATGTATTTATCTTTCAAAGTTGTGTACATAGTTCTATATCTTAAATACGACTCATAAAAAACTAAAAAAATTCACACTAAAAGTCATCTATATTTACACCGCCACCGGTTGTAGTTTGTTCGTTTCGCTTATATTTTTCAAATTCTTTCGGTTTGCTCAGCGGTACAGGGTCGATTTCCGGGAAACGCAATACTCTGAATGCCGATGGTGCAATACTAAGTACCGGATAAAAAAAGTTTGTCCTTTCTTTTTCTTTTTTGTGTATGAAATTAAAACTTGCATCAAGTTTGAAAATAAAAATCAAAACAATACTTATCATAAATAAATATTTGACAAGATTTACAAAAATACCGAGTACTCTGTTTGTCATACCCTTAGGAGTTTTACCGATATTGCCGATAACTTTGTTTGCCACAAAATGAGAACCCAAAACTGCAAGAATAAATAGTATAGAAAATATAATTACCGGTAAATTTACCAAAGGAATTTTTGCTCTCATCGTAAAAAAATCATAAATAAAATATGAAAATTTAGCGGCAATAACAGTACCGGCAACAAGTACAAGCAATGCTACCGAATGAATTATAGAACCTCGAGTGTAACCTCTGTATATAGCCCAAAAAAGTACACTGAATATAATCACATCAAAAAAACTAAGATTAATATCAAAAGCAATATAAGTTCCAAGTATCATATTAAATAAATTTTGTCAAAAGTTTTTTACAAAAATATTATTTTTTTTTGTATTATTGAATTTTTAATTTTCATTTAAACTTGGTTATCTGTTTACAATTACTTATTAAATTCTGTAAAGTTAATATAATCAGAGCCTTATCTATAAATACCGAAGGATTTTCGTACAATCTTTATAATAATAAAATGCAAATTATTAACAAACTTATAAATAAAGCGACTTCAAAACGTCTTGAAGAAATTGAATATTTTAAGAAAAACCCGGAATTGGTTCAAGATAAAGTTTTTCGTTCATTAATAAACTATGCAAAAAATACACTTTTTGCACAGGAGCATAATTTTAATTCGATACTTAAAAAATACAGTTATGCGGAATTTCAAGAAAACGTTCCCATACGTTCTTATGAAAATTTAGCTCCTTATATTGAGCGGATTCGCAAAGGAGAACACAATTTATTATGGCATTCGGATATTAAATGGTTTGCACAATCGTCGGGAACAACTTCCGACAAAAGTAAATTTATTCCGGTAAGCGAACAAGCTTTGGAAAATTGTCATTTCAGAGGCGGAAAAGATATTTTGGCTGTTTATAATGATATGTTTCCGGATTCAAAATTGTTTTTGGGACGCTCGTTGGTTGTAGGCGGAAGCAAGCAAATCAATAATATAGACAATAATATGTATTACGGTGATTTGTCGGCTGTTATAATCGAAAATTTACCTTTCTGGGCTCAATTCATGCGAACTCCGGAGCGTGAAATTGCTCTTCTTCCGGAATGGGAAGAGAAAATCGAAAAAATGTCTCAACGAACAGTAAATCAAAATGTTACTAATATTGCCGGTGTTCCTTCATGGACTTTGGTATTATTAAAACGAATACTCGAAATATCAGGAAAAAACGACCTTACGGAAGTCTGGGAAAATCTGGAATTGTTTGTACACGGCGGTGTTAGTTTTACGCCTTACAAAGAGGAATTTAAGAGACTGATTCCTTCAAACAAAATGAATTATTTGGAAACTTACAGTGCTTCGGAAGGTTTTTTCGCAATTCAAGATGATTTAAACTCTCCGGATATGCTCCTAATGCTGGATTACGGTATTTTTTACGAGTTTATTCCTATGGAAAATTTCGGAAAAGAAAATCCGGACACGTACAGAATTAACGAAGTGGAAACCGGCAAAAATTATGCTGTGGTGATTACTACAAATGCAGGTTTGTGGCGTTATTTGATAGGCGATACCGTGATGTTTACTTCAAAACGTCCTTATAAAATAAAAATTACCGGTCGTACAAAACATTTTATTAATGCTTTTGGGGAAGAGTTGATTATCGACAATGCCGAAAATGCTCTTGCCTTTGCCTGCAAAAAAACAAACGCTTCCATAAGTGATTATACCGCCGCTCCGAAATATATGAACGAAAATTCTACCGGAGGACATGAATGGATTATCGAATTTTCAAGACTTCCGGAAAATATAGATAAATTTACGGAAATTCTCGACAATTCATTAAAAGAACATAACAGCGATTACGAGGCTAAAAGACATAAAAATTTAACTCTGATGCTTCCCGAAATTCACATTGCTCCGCAAGGTTTATTTCATAATTGGCTCAAAAGCAAAGGTAAACTCGGCGGACAAAATAAAGTTCTCCGCTTGGCAAACAACAGGGAATATATAGACGAATTATTGAAATTAATTAAATAGGACAGCTTACTCAGCGTGATGCGTTTCAGTCTGTAACAACTCTACAAAAAAATAAAATCATGATTTACATAATTTTTACACATGAAAAAACTTTATACAACCATTGTAATTTTATTCTTTATGCAGTGAACAGTGAACAGTGAACAGTGAACAGTGAACAGTGAACAGTTATCAGTGAACAGTGAACAGTTATCAGTGAACAGTGAACAGTTATTATACCTGTTTTCACAAAATTGGCAACCTTTAACAAAATAAAATATGTTTTCAAAAAAAGATTTAGAACAAATTAAAGATAAGAATATTGATATTAAAACTGTCAATAAGCAGATAGAAAATTTTAAAAATGGTTTTCCTTATGCGAATATACAGAAACCGGCAACGGTCGGGGACGGAATAATAAAATTATCTTCCGAAGAAATTAAAAAATATGCAGATATGTACGAAACTGCATCGAAAACCAAAAAAATCGTAAAATTCGTACCTGCCTCCGGAGCGGCAAGCAGAATGTTTAAAATGCTTTTTTCCTTTGCGGAAGAATACAATGAAGGCGATAAGTTGTTTGAAAATACCGATTTTAATTCGCCTTCGACATTTTTTAAAAATCTTGAAAAATTTGCATTTTACGATGATTTGAATAAAATTACAGATTTGAAAGATAATAAAAATTTTGTTGAAATTGTACTTAATTTATTGACAGAAAAAGGTTTAAATTACGGTAATCTTCCAAAAGGATTATTGAAATTTCATAAATATAAAGACAAGTCGAGAACTCCGGCAGAAGAACATCTTATAGAGGGTGCAAATTACGGAAACTCAAACGGAACGGTAAACATACATTTTACGGTTTCGCATGAACACAAAGATGCTTTCAAAAAACATATTTCGGAAGTAAAAGAAGAATACGAAAAAAAATACGACGTAAAATATAATATCGAATATTCAGAACAAGAATCTTATACGGATACTATAGCTGTTGATATGGACAATGAACCGTTCCGAAACTCGGACGACAGTTTGCTTTTCCGACCCGGCGGACATGGAGCTTTAATCGAAAATCTGAATAAAATAGATGCAGATATTATTTTTATTAAAAATATTGACAACGTAGTGCCGGACAGATTAAAAAAAGATACTTACACATATAAAAAAGCACTTGCCGGTCTGCTTCTCGAAACAAAAGAAAAAATTTACAGCCTTCTTAAAGAAGCCGTTAATCCAAAAAATGACGAAGCCGAAATAATTAGAATACGTAAAAAAATTGAACAATTTTTTACTGATGAAATAGACTTTAAATTTCCGGATTCTTATAATAATCTGAAAGAAAAAGAAAAATTTAAAATCGTATTTTTAAAATTACTTAATCCTGTTCGTGTATGCGGAATGGTTAAAAATGAAGGCGAACCCGGAGGCGGTCCGTTTTTTGTAAAATCAAAAGACGGCTCTGTTTCATTACAAATTATCGAAAGTGCTCAAATTAACAATTCCGATTCCCAAAAAATCGAGATTGTAAAAAAAGCAACTCATTTTAATCCTGTTGATTTGATAATTTCACCAAAAAACCCGTTAGATGTCGATATTGATTTGAAAAAACATATTGATTATTCGACAGGTTTTATTTCAACGAAATCCAAAGACGGTAAAGAGCTTAAAGCACAAGAACTTCCCGGACTTTGGAACGGTGCAATGTATGATTGGAATACAATTTTTGTGGAAGTACCGATTTCAACTTTCAACCCTGTAAAAGTCGTAAATGATTTACTGAGAGATGAACATCAGGCATAAAAATTAAGGTCTTCTAACCTTATCAAACTCTTATATTTTTACTATACAATTCGGAAGCATTTTTTTAATTTTCAGTTTATTTTCTTTCTCTATTTTGTTTGCATTGACTTCCAAATAATATAAATTTTCAAGTCTCGAAATTTCCGGAGGTAAATTAGTAAGTCTGTTTTCGCTGAGAAATAATTTTACAAGCGATTGCATATTACCGATTTCCGAAGGAACTTTTCTTATCATGTTGTTCCAAAAATTCAGATAACTGACTTTTTGGAGTTTAGTTATTTCTATAGGAAAATCAATTAATGAATTTCCTCCGAAATTAATAGCAGTAAGTTCGGATAATTCGCCTATTTCAGCAGGGATACTTTCAATTAAATTATTACCGGCATTAATTATGTTAAGTTTTTTAAGTTTGCTGATTC
>JAOZMN010000481.1 GCA_029934265.1 Bacteroidales bacterium | reverse complement strand
TAAATTAATAAAGAACAGTACAAAAATATTGCCTGTTTTTACTATCTTGCGAAAAAATTAGAAATTAATATTTAAGTCATTGCAGAAAAAAAACAAAAAACTCTCAATAAGGGGAAAGCAATAAAACTCGGATTTGGAGTATTTATAGGTTCTGTACCTTTGATATTTATCTTGTATCTTGTACTGACTCCGGTACTTTCAGCAATAAAACTAAAAGAAAAAGTGGAAACGATGTATGTACTTTCCGGTAAGGCAAATTTACGTTCCGACCCTGAAGTCAATTCGTTCAAAACAGGGCAATATAAATACGGACAAGAAGTAAAAGCTTTCAAAAAAGAAGACGGTTGGGTTAATGTTTCCGTTGAAGGAAAAAAAGGCTATATTTCGACAAGTTTATTGGCTACTCCAAAAGAATTTCATATTGTTGAAAGTATTTTCGGAACTAAAGAGTCGGAAAAAAAACTTAAAAAGACCGTTTACAAAAAAGCACTTGCAAGGTATTTTTTAGAAAATAATTACATCAGTAATATACCCGATGAAACAGTCGGAAAATACTGGGCTTCTGCCGGAAACCAAGAAATGTGGCAAATATTTTGTGTTTCAAATGCCGAAAGATTTAATGCAGTTGCGACCGGTGATTTTGATGGCGATAAATTAAATGATGCGGCATTTGTACTGAAAAATTTGGACACGGAAAAAAATCGCCTGATAATAATAAGTTTTGATAAAGAAAAACCGGACGAAATAAGTAAAGTTATTTATTCTATGGATTTCGATGATGATTTCAGCTTAGTGCGACTTATTCGAAGGGGAAACAGAATGTATCTTAACGGTTCTGAAATTCAGGAAATTAAGCCTAACCCCAAAAGAACAACAACGAAAGTAGATGCTCTTCTCATAGGCACAAACAGAAATAAAAGTTTTAACGACCATGTAAATTTATTGATTTACGATGGCGAAAATTTTGTTTTACACTCGCAGGATATAAAAAAGAAAGAGAAAAAATAATCAGATTTCAACCTTATAAACGCTAATACCTCAATGGCACTTATACTTGTTGCTTACTTCTAAACAAAATATCTGTCGCCGTCGTTTGCCGAAAATGTATTTTCAAATATTTCTTTGGCTTGATTCACCAATGTACTCGGAGATTTATATCTCATGGAAAAATGCCCTATAACTAATTTTTCAGCATTTGCTTTCTTGGCAATAAGAGCGGCGTCGGCGGCGGTGGAATGTCCTGTTTTTTTTATAAGGTGTCTGTGCTGTTCTTCAAAAGTCGCCTCGTGATACAGTAAATCTACATCTTTTATTATCGGAATTATTTTTTCATAATACTCGGTATCGGAGCAATAAGCATAAGATTTTGATTTTTCGGGAGGAAGGGCAATCTTCGAATTAGGAATAACTTTCCCTGAACCAAGTGTTAAATCGTTTCCTTTTTTTATTTCTAATATTTGAAGAACAGACGGTTTGTATTTTTCTATTGTAGATTTTTTTATGCGAAAGTTATTGGGCTTTTCTCTAAATAAAAAACCACAAACTTTAATTCGATGTTTCAGCGGAAAACTTGTTACGGTAATATTTTTATAGTCTAAAATTATTTCCGGTTCTTTAAAATTTAATTCTCTGAATATTATATTAAAAGCAAATACTTCTTTATCAAAAACAGCTTTAATTTTAGCTTCCAAGTCAGGGTGTGAATAGATAATCAGCTCTTTTTTTCGTCCCAGTAAATTAAATGTTGATAACAAACCGAAAATTCCGAGATAATGGTCGGCGTGTAAATGACTGATAAATATATGGTTAATTCTCTGAAATTTTATTCCGTATCGTTTAAGTTGTATTTGTACACCTTCTGCACTGTCAATTAAAAAAATCCGCTCATTAACATTAAGTAAATGAGCGGAATTGTGTCGCTGAGGAGTAGGAACAGCAGAACCCGTTCCTAATATTGTAAGTGAAAATGTCATTGTTTACTTTACTTATTCCGAATCATTAATAATTTGAACTGCCGCTTCTGTATTTTTTGCAATATTAAGTACTGAATCTAATTGAGAAATAGATATTAATCTTTCTACGGCAGCTTGCAAGTTTGTAAGCACAAGTACTCCTTTTGCATTTTTACAAAGTCGGTTAGCTACAAGGATTGCACTTAATCCTGACGAATCACAATATTTAGCATCTTCAAGGTCAATAATTATATTTTTTTCTCCATTCCCGGCTATTAGTACAAGCTCAGATTTAATTGTAGGTGCAACATTCGTATCTAATTTTTCTGAAAGAACTTTGATAATTGTGTAATTATTACTTTTTTCTACTTTAAATTTTTCCATTTTAATTAATTTAAGATCTTCAACCTTTTTAATGAGT
>JAOZMN010000101.1:8380-9009 GCA_029934265.1 Bacteroidales bacterium | reverse complement strand
ATCGAGAATGGGGCAAACATAAAAAAGCTCTCGATTTTCTTCAGCTTTATGTGTCGGATAAAGATTCCCGACTTCACAACACACAAAAAAAAGTAACGATACTTCGTAAGCGGTATCAAAAAGAAGTAAGACTGAGAAAAGAAGCAGAGGATTATTTGGATATTGTCGAAAATGAAAATGCCGATTTATTGGAAGATACAACAGAAAAATCGCAGACAATAATGCTTATGAGGTTAGAAAAAAAGTTAAAGGCAAAACTCGATGCACAAGAAGAAGCCATAAACGAAGCCAAATTTGCACTTCAAAGTCAAAAAATAGAACAACAACAATTTCTGATAACAATGTATATTATAGCTGTAGTCATGGCAATAATAGTGGGGATATGGTTGTACATGATGTACAAACACAAACACAAAGCAAACAGAGTGCTTTTTGAACAAAAATCGGAAATTATAGAACAAGCACAACTTTTAGAGCATACGAATTTGCAACTTGCCGAAAAAAACACACAAATTATTGACAGCATAAATTATGCAAAAAGAATTCAAAATTCTATCCTGGTACCGGAAGACAAAATTAAACAATTTTTGCCGGAAGCATTCATATATTACAGACCCAAAGACATTGTA
>JAOZMN010000101.1:973-8370 GCA_029934265.1 Bacteroidales bacterium | reverse complement strand
ATTTTTATTGGTTTTCAAAAATAGACGATAAATTGGTAATCGCCGCAATAGATTGCTCCGGACACGGTGTTCCCGGTGCGTTTATGTCGATGATAGGCAATACTCTTCTCAATGAAATAGTAAACGTAAAAAGAATAACAAAACCGGACGATATTCTAACCGAGTTACACTCCGGAGTAATGACCGCTTTACAGCAAGAAAGCGACAACGTGGAAGCCGACGACGGAATGGATATGTCTCTTTGCACAATTTCCCCGAATCATAAACGTTTTCAGTTTTCAGGAGCAAAAAATCACTTATATGTAATTCAAAAAGATAAACTTAAAGTACTAAAAGCAAATACGCACTCGATAGGCGGCAGACCGCTCAGAGACGACATTAAAGCTGAATTTACCTCATACGATTTTATGTATGACGAAAACACACTTATATATATGATGTCTGACGGGTATGTGGACCAGTTTGGAGGAATAAACGATAAAAAATTCAATTCAAAAAGATTAAAACAAATGCTTCTCGATAACAGAGCATTACCAATGCACGAGCAAAAAGAAGTTATTAACAGCAGATTTAACGAATGGAAAGGAGACAGAGAGCAAGTAGATGATATATTAATGCTCGGAATAAAATTAACTTGAATTGATAATTGATTATGACAAGAAAGCAAATACTAACATTAATACCGGTAATTTTTTTATTAAATTTAAGCAATCTTTTTTCGCAAGAAGGTTTAGAACTTTCACGAAAAGATTCTGCGGAAATAAAAAAACTTGAAACAGGATACTTGCATTATGACAGTATCGGCAACATAAAAGAAACTACAAGATGCTTGAATGCAATAGGTATGCTTTACTGGGAACACAATCAGAATACAAATGCAGTAAATACATATCTGAAATCGTTGGAAAGAAACAAAAAACTCGGAAATGAAAATGCTGTTGCAATGATTAACAATAATCTGGGAGCATTATATTCCGATTTGGGAAATTACACGGAATCCGAAAAATGTTTCAGAGAAACCCTCAAATATCGCAGAACTCAAAAAAAAGGACAAAATGAAAGTCTGACAGCTTGCCTGATAAACCTCTCACAAGTTTTACTGAAAACCAAAAAATACGATGAAGCCGCAAATGTAATGCTCGAAGCAGTTGATTATGCCAAAAGCGTAAACGAAATACAACGAATGGTGAGTTGCTACGGTACTCTCGCCGAAATATACGCAAAAAAAGGAGATAAGAAAAAAGAAAAACAATATTTTGAAGAATATGTAAAATATAATGATATTTTAACAAAAAGAGTTCACCAACAATATCTTAACGAAAAGGACAGAGCCAAACTTGCCGAATTTGAAAAACTGAAAAAAGAAAATGAATTATTACTTAAAAACCAAGAACTCGAAAAAACCGAAATAGAACTCGAAAAAACCGAGATGGAATTGAACTTAAATAAAAGTGTAAGCAGGAAACGATTGGAACGCTTAAAAAAAGAACAACTAATAACGGAAAATCTTGAAAAAGAAGCTAAAATTAAAAAATTGCAGGAAGAGGAAATTGCAGGAAAACTCCGAAATCTTATAATAATTTTCAGTTTAAGTTCATTATTTATGGTGATAGTCGGAATAATAATATTCAGAGCATACAAACAAAAACAAAAAGCAAACAACGAACTTGCCCAAAAAAATCACGAAATAAAAAAGCAAAATGAAGAAATAAAACATCAAAGCGATAACTTAAATAAAGCATATACAACTATAGAACAAAAAAACGAGAAAATCCTGGAAGGTATAGAATACGCAAGTATGATACAAAACGCCATGCTGACAAAAGCACACGATTTAAACGATTTGGTGAGCGATTCTTTTATATATTATCTTCCGAGAGATACGGTCAGCGGTGATTTTTATTGGTACACGATAAAAAACGATAAAATTATTATTTCAGCAATAGACTGTACCGGACACGGTGTCCCGGGTGCTTTACTTTCCATGATAGGCAACGACCTTCTTAATAAAATTGTAATACACGACTGTGTTACAAGTCCCGAAAAAATACTCAAAGAAATGGATAAGGGAGTAATTGCGGCATTAAATCAAGAAGAATCCGAAATGAACGATGGAATGGACATCGCAATATGTACAATAGACAAGAAAAATAATAAACTTCAATTTGCAGGAGCCAACAATCCTTTATTCTTAGTACAAAACGGCGAACTGAAAAGAATAAGAGGTGATTTTTTCGCTATCGGGAAAGACCAATTTATTAAAAAAGAAAAAAAATTCAAACTTAACGAATTTGACCTTACAAACGATACTTCTTTTTATATTCTTTCGGACGGATACACAGACCAAAATACCGGAGAGGATTTCAAAAAATTCGGAATAAAACAATTTGAAGAACTTGTCGGAAAAATACACACTCAAACAATGGACAAACAACTGAAAACAATAACAGAAACTCACGAAAATTGGAAAGGGGAAAACGAACAATTAGATGATATAGTCGTATTGGGAATAAAAGTGTAAAAATGATAATCGCATAATTATAAAAACCTTATTAATCAGGCGAAAGCGAAAGCAAAATCAAAAATATACAATCAAAAACAGTCAATTATTTAAGAGGTTACTTATTTTTATATTTTTATGAAATATACACGATATTTTTTTATAATATTATTTGTTTTTTCTGTATCTCTTACCGACGCACAAACTCCGACTCTCCGATTTTCAAGAGCAGACTCCGCTAATGCACAAAAATATCTCAATGATTACGAAATTTACAATAAAAAAGACAATAAAAGAGAAGCATCTCGGCAGTTAAATTCACTCGCCAAATTACACTGGGAGCATTATCAATACGAAAAAGCAATCAAATATTATAAACTTTCGTTGGGATTAAACAAGCAACTCGGAAACGAAAATGCTGTTTCGATGATAAATAATAACCTTGCCGTAATGTATTCCGACTTAGGGAAATACAACAAATCCGTTGAGCATTTCAACATTACCATTGCCTACCGAAGGGCACAAAGAGAAAATCGTGAAGCCTTAATATCTTCACTTTTCAGTATTTCGATACCCTTAGTGAAACAAAAAAAATACAGCGAAGCAGCTGAATATTTAGAAGAAGCTCTTCAATATTCGTTAGATGAAAATAATACGGACAGAGTTCGAACTTGTTACGGGAATTTAGCCGAAGTATATGAAAAAGCCGGAGAAAAAGAAAAAGCAAATGACAGTTTCGAGAAATACAAAAGCTTGAACGAACAACTTAACAGACGAAATGTTTCAAATTACGAAAAAGCTCAAAGAATGGCAATGCAAGCCGATTACGAGCGAGTGAAAAAACAAAACGAACTTTTACTTAAAGAAAAAGAATTAAACAGAAAGAACCAAAAACTTGTAAAACAAACAAAAAAACTCATAAAAACAGAAGGATATAATCAGGAACTTACAGAAAACTTATCAGCTTCCGAACAAGAAAGAAAAAATCAGGAAATAAAAACTGAAATCGAAAAACAAAGAAGAAAAGATACAATTTTACTTTTCTCTGTAGGAGGAATTTTACTGATAATAACTCTTATTGCAATAGGAATTTCACTTAGTCATAAGAAAAAAGCCAACATAAAACTCAAAGCTCAAAACGAAGAAATTCTAAAAACTCAAAAGCAACTCAGTAAAGCAAATAAAAATATTTCCGAACAAAATAAAAAAATAACCGGCGGTATAAATTACGCAAAATTAATACAAACCGCAATGATGCACAAGCCGGATAAACTCAAAGAATATTTGGCGGATTCTTTTATTTTTTTCAAACCGAGAGATATAGTAAGCGGTGATTTTTATTGGTACACAAAAACAGACCAATCCCTGATATTGGCAGCCGTAGATTGTACCGGACACGGTGTTCCCGGAGCCTTTCTTTCAATGATAGGAAATCAACTGCTTAACAGATTGATAATTAATCAAAAAATAACAAATCCTGCCGAAATAATTACAAAACTCGATAAAGAAGTGAAACTTGCTCTAAATCAGGAATATACTAAAAATCATGATGGAATGGACATTGCAATATGCGTCATTTGTAATGATAAAAAAACTCTGCGATATGCCGGTGCAAGAAATCCACTTGTGCTGATACAAAACGGAAAACACAGAACAATAAAAGGAAATCCCTACTCCGTAGGCGGAGGATATTCCAAAAGAATTGTGAAAAAATTCAACGAACATATTATCAATATAAAAACACCAACTTCATTTTACATATATTCCGATGGCTTTCAAGACCAAACAAACAATAAAAAGAAAAAATAAGAAAGCAAAACATTCAGAAAATTTATAGAATAAATAAATAAACATAATTTTGCAGAACAAAAACAAATTATTAAAAGCTCCTTCAAAAATCATAAACAAAACGAAAAACAAGTAGATGATTTATTAATAATAGGAGCAAAAATAAACTAAACAACTTTCAAATTAACTTAATGAAAACTTTAAATTTATTATTACTAACTGTAATTTTGGGAATATTATTCGTAACAAGCGGACAAGCCCAAGAACAAAAAAAGCACGTAAAGAAAAGCTACACCGATGCAGAAGGAAATCTTTATTGGAACAAAGCCCTGCCTTTCAGGATTTGGATATCGGTAGATAACAGTTCCGAGAAAATATTACTTGAAAGTAAAGAAGCGTCCAAGTATGTAAATCCAAGCTACTTCGATACCGAAGGACCAAATTTTATACGTACTCGCTGGGAAGTAGATACAGTAACAAAAAAAACTATATATCCACAAAAAGAAATCAGATGGCCCGTAATAACAGACGGAACTCCGCCGATTGTAAAAATACATTACAGTGCAACTTCCAAAAATACAATAAACGGAACAACATATTACGGAAAAGGTTTATCGGTTGAACTTACAGCAAAAGACAATTTTTCGGGGGTCGAAGCTATTTACTATTCCATTAACGGACAAGCATATACAGAGTATAAAGGCAAAATTGTTTTGGATAAAAACGGCGATTTTAATCTGAAATATTATGCTGTCGATAATGTCGGGAACGCAGGAAAAATTAAAGGAAACAACGATGTTAATTTTTCAATTTCCACTGATGCTCCTATTACGGAACATCAAATTATTGGAATTGCACAGAATGAAGTAATTTCCATGAAAACTAAAATAAAACTTAATGTAAAAGCATCGAAGGCGGGAACAAAAGCTACATATTATTCTATCGACGGAGGAAAAAAACAAATATACAATCGTAAAAACGTGCCTGTTTCCATGCTCAAAAACGGCGACCACACTCTCACATATTATTCCATAGATAATGTAAACAATATCGAACAGGAAAAAACTTTTAATTTTTATCTTGATAAACTTGCACCGATTTTAACATCGGACGTACTCGGCGACAGGTACATAGTGAACGACAGAATATATTTTTCGGGTAGAACGAAACTGAAATTAACCGCCGTTGATAACAAATCCGGAATAGACAAAACGATGTATTCCATAGACGGCAGTGAATTTAAAGAATATACCGAACCTTTTTATTTGCCGAGTATTGCAGGGATACACATTATCAGATACTATGCAATAGACAAAATGAATAACAATACGTCCGGAACCAGAAGTGTAAAATATGAAGAATACAACCACAAAGTCGAAAAAATTTATGTCGATTTAACCGGTCCTACTTTAAGTCATAAATATATAGGTAAAGTTTTCAAAACAAGAGATACCGTTTTTATCAATAAAAAAACACAAATAATGCTTATTGCCTATGACAAAGAATCCGGCACCGACCATATTGCATACAGTTTTGACGGAGACCAAGCCGAAATAGAATACGAAAGACCTTTTTCCATAGACAAAAGCGGTTTGCACACCCTCGAATATTTCGGATACGATAAAGTAAATAACCGAAATATCGGTAAAATTTTCTTTTTCGGTGATAACGAAGGACCGGTTCCCGCTCATAATTTCAGCATCAAATCAATAGGAAACAAAGAGGGTTTAGAAGTTTATCCGGCTTATGTTCAGCTCTATATTTCCGCTACCGATGAAATGATAGGAACACAAAATATTTATTATTCGATAAACGGAAAACCGGAAATGAAACTTACAAAATTGTATGTTCAAGGATTTATGAAAGGCAAAATAAACACAGTAAATGTAAGAGCAGTCGATAAACTCGGAAATCAAACAGAAACTGAAATTAAATTTTTTGTCGAATAAGGTCTTTTGACCTGTTTAAACAATTTTCTACGTAATGAAAATTTTAAAAGCCGAACAAGTAAGAGAAGCCGATAATTACACTATCGAAAACGAGCCGATTTTGTCAATAAATTTGATGGAAAGAGCCGCCGAAAACTGCACGAAAAAAATTTGTAAATTATATAATTCCTATAATAAATTTATAATATTTGCCGGACCCGGAAACAACGGCGGAGACGGACTTGTAATTGCACGTTTGTTGCATAAAAAAGGCTATTCGGTAAAAGTTTTCATAATAAATTTGAACAATAAATTTTCTCCGGATTTTAAGATAAACTTAAAAAGACTTTCCGATATTTCGGAAATAGATATTCAAACGATTTACGAAAAAGATGCTCTCCCCGAATTATCAGGTTCCGAAATAATTATTGATGCAATTTTCGGTTCGGGGCTGACACGTAAACTTTCAGGTTTTCCGGAGAAAATTGTGAATAAAATAAACAATTCAAATTCCAATATTATTGCTGTCGATGTGCCTTCGGGACTATTCGGAGAGGAAAATTTTCCGGAGAAACAAACAATTATAAAAGCAAAGCATACTTTAACTTTTGAATTTCCGTTCCTTTCGTTTTTATTTCCCGAAAACAATAAATATATCGGTGAATTTCATATAATAAAAATAGGAATCTCCCCGAAATATATAAACGAAGTAAAAACAGATTATTTTTTCAGTCTAAAACATGATATTCAACCGCTTATAAAAAAACGTAAAAAATTTTCGCACAAAGGAACTTACGGACACGCACTAATTATATCCGGAAGTTACGGTAAAGCCGGAGCCTGTATTTTATCGACTCGTGCGGCACACAAAACAGGTGCGGGACTTGTAACGGCATTAGTTCCGAAATGCAATTATCAAATTTTACAAATAAGTTCACCGGAAACAATGCTTATCATTAATGAAAAAGAAAGATTTCCGGACGAATTACCGGATTTATCCGGCTATAATGCAATTTCAATAGGACCTGGAATTGGTTTTGCCGAAGAAACAAAACAAGTTCTTAAAAAACTTCTCGAAACTTCAATAAATCCGCTTATAATTGATGCTGATGCACTTACAATTATTTCAGAAAATAAAAATTGGCTGAATAAAATCCCTGAAAACAGTATTCTAACCCCAG
>JAOZMN010000101.1:0-963 GCA_029934265.1 Bacteroidales bacterium | reverse complement strand
AAAGACTTTTCGGAAAACAAAAAAATAATTTTCAACGAAACAAAATACAAGTCGGTTTATCAAAAAAATATAAAATAATTATCGTACTTAAAGGAGCAAATTCTTGTATAACAATGCCGTCAGGGAAATCATATTTTAATTCGACAGGAAATCCGGCAATGGCAACCGCAGGAAGCGGAGACGTACTTACCGGAATTATTGTAGGATTACTTGCTCAAAATTATTCTCCGAAAGAATCGGCATTGCTCGGCGTATATTTTCACGGACTTGCAGCCGACAAAGTCATAAAAAAAACCGGAAAACACGCAATTATTGCAAGTGATATTATAGATAAATTCAGTATTAATTTATAAAAAAAAAGACTTCAAATTTATTGAAGTCTTTTTTTTGTATCGTAATAAAATTAATTGTATATATAGCTGACAGGCGAAAACAAAATCAGAAATCTACAATCAAAAATAGTCAATCGTTTAATATCCGGGAGTACCACCAACTCTAATCATAGAGCAACGGAAACCTATATCATCTCTTGAGTCATATTCATTAAGAAATCTTCTTGCTCCGGGAGACATCCAAAAAGCTCTATCTCTCCAACCTCCTCCTTTATATACTCTTACATGGTCGGTTACTAATGTACTTTTGACTCTTTCTCCTTTACCTTTACTTATATACATTCTTTCAGAACCCGGTTGTTCTTCTGCAAGCCAATCTTCAACAACACTGGACTCCATATCTCCATCACCGTAATTAATGTTATATGCTTCTTGATAATTATCTCTGTCTTTGCTTTCATCATCAGTCATATCTCTGTATTTCATTCTACCGAGACTGTCTTTTGCTACAAAAACGCCATCTTTATCTTTTTCTTTTACTCTGAAAACATTACCTCTGAACGGTCTGAAATCTTCATTGTCAATAGAAGCCATTGGTCTGTAAACATCTCTTACCCATTCATTTACATTT
>JAOZMN010000100.1 GCA_029934265.1 Bacteroidales bacterium | reverse complement strand
TACCGGTTTTAAGAATATTACATTAATATGAAATTTCAGTTTCATATCATTTGCAGTATAAAAATAAATTTTGTTAATCTAAAATTAAAAACACACTTATTTAAAGGCACTTTTGTGCTTATTGTTTAACACTTTCAGGTCGGCATATTACCGATTTGGCACACTAACGATTCTAATAATGATGGAAGAAAAGAATTTACAAAACGCTGAAGTACTTAACGAAAGTACTGAAAAAATTAATGCTGAAAACACAGAGAAAGAGACTAAGGAACTGACTGCCGCCGAAAAATTGCAAAAACGTATTGCAGAAATGAAAGGCGAAACATGGATTCAAGAAAGTCCGAAAGAAGAAAAGAAACCTGTAAATGAAAAATCGAAAGATGAAAAACAAGTTGAACAGGTAAAGGAAAACACTATAAAAGAAGAACTTGAAACACCCAAAGTTGAAAAAGAAGTAAAAAAAGAGAAATCAGAAAAAAAAGAAATTGAAGAACCAATCGAAGATTTCACTACACAAACGAGAGAAAAAATTGTAGAACGTTTTAATGAACTAATTGAAACAGAACCTGTTCAAAATATCAAAAAACGAGCAGAAAATATAAAAAGTACTTTCTACAAAAAACTCAAAGATGAAGTTGAGCAAACAAAAAACGAGTTCCTGAAAGACGGCGGAATTATCGACGATTTCAAAATGATTGACGATAAACTTGAAGAAACATTTAAACTTCTTGTAAAAAAATATAAAGAAAAAAAAGCTGATTATACTTCAAAAGTAGATAAAGAAAAACAAGAAAATCTTAAAAAGAAATATCAAATTGTAGAAGACTTAAAGAATCTTATAAACAAACCGGAAGCATTTAACGAAACTTTCAACGAGTTTAAAGAACTTCAAAAAGAATGGAGAGAAATAGGACTTGTCCCGGCAGATGCAGTCAAAAAACTTTGGGAAGATTATAATTATCAGGTTGAAAGTTTTTACAATTACCTTGAAATAAACAAGGAACTTCGAGACTTGGATTTGAAAAAAAATCTGACTGAAAAAATTGAACTTTGCGAAAAAGCAGAAGAACTTGTAATCGCACCGGCTATCGTAAAAGCCTATAAAGAACTACAAACTTTACACGACAAATGGAGAGAAACAGGACCCGTAATTCCCGAAAAAAAAGAAGAAGTTTGGGAACGTTTTAAAGCCGCTACCATACAAATAAATAAAAAGCATCAAGAGCATTTCGAGGAGCTGAAAAAAAATCAGGAACAAAATTTAAGCAATAAAATTGTTCTTTGCGAAAAAGTAGAAGAGCTTGGTGCAGAGGAAACTAACAATCATAAAGATTGGAAATTCAAAAGTGAAATAATAATCGAAATTCAAAAATTGTGGAAAGGCATAGGTTACGCTCCCAAAAAAGAAAACGATGAAGTATATACACGTTTCAGAGCTGCTTGTGATAAATTCTTTACAAAAAAAAGAGAATTTTATGCAGTTGAGCATGAGGAAAGAGAAAACAATTTGCAACTGAAAACCGAACTGTGCATACAAGCTGAAAACTTACAAAACAGCACAGATTGGAGAAAAACAACCGATATTTACAAAAAACTTCAAGCCGATTGGAAAAAAATCGGGCAAGTCCCCAGAAAAGTTTCCGATGATTTATGGAAACGTTTCAGAGGAGCTTGTAACACATTCTTCGAGAGCAAACAAAATTTCTATAAATCCAGACGAACAGAAGAAGACAATAATCTTGTCGAAAAAAATAAAATTATAGAGCAAATAACAAACTTTGAATTTACCGATAGAGGTGCGGAAGATTTGAATAAACTAAAAGAGCTTCAAACTGCTTGGACAAATATAGGTCATGTTCCTTTCGAGCAAAAAGACGAAATTTATCACAAATACAGAGACGCTGTTAATCTACAATTTAAAGAACTAAATATAGACAGCAAGCAAAGAGAACAATTAAATTTCAAAGAAAAAATTGCAGGAATAAAAGGTTCGAGACGTTCAAAAGAATTATTCAACGACGAAATTGAAAAAATCAGAACAAAAGTCGATAAAATTAATGCAGACATTACTCTTTGGGAAAATAATTTAGGTTTCTTCGCCAATACAAAAAATGCAGAAAGCATGATAAAAGATTTCAAAGGCAAAATTGAAGAATCCAAAGAAAAAGTAAAAGGATTGCTAAAACAAATCAGCTTACTGCGAAAAGAAGAAAGCAATGAATAATTAATGATTTTTGATTGTAGATTTATGAGTTTTGAATGAAAAGTGCTTGTTGTTTTAAATCAACAAATTTCAAAACTTCAAAATTTCACAAATTAAAATACAAGAATGAAGCTCACAAAATATATATTTGTAACCGGCGGAGTTGCGTCTTCGCTTGGAAAAGGAATAATATCTGCCTCGCTTGCCAAATTGTTGCAAGCAAGGGGATATTCCGTAACTATCCAAAAATTAGACCCTTATATAAATGTTGACCCCGGAACATTAAATCCGTATGAACACGGAGAATGTTTTGTAACCGATGACGGTGCTGAAACAGATTTGGACTTAGGACACTACGAACGGTTTCTAAACAAGCCGACTTCGCAAGCAAACAACGTTACTACCGGAAGGATTTATCAAAACGTTATCAATAAAGAAAGACGCGGCGATTATCTTGGGAAAACGGTTCAAATAATTCCTCATATTACCGATGAAATAAAGCACAGAATACGTTCGCTCGGCAAAAAATACGATTACGATTTTGTAATTACCGAAATCGGCGGAACAGTAGGAGACATCGAGTCTTTGCCATATATAGAGGCAGTCAGGCAGCTGAAATGGGAATTGGAAGACCGAAGCTTGGTAATACATCTTACACTTGTGCCTTTTTTAGCAGCTTCAGGCGAACTTAAAACAAAACCCACTCAACATTCGGTAAAATTACTTCTCGAAAATGGAGTTCAACCCGACATTCTTGTTTTGAGAACAGAAAGAAGTATCACAGACGGAGTTAGGAAAAAAGTAGCCCGTTTTTGCAATGTAAATATAAAATCGGTTATTGAGTCGATAGATGTTTCAACAATTTATGAAGTTCCTATCAGAATGCAAAGTGAAAAACTTGATGAAATAGTACTTGAAAAACTTAATTTGCCCACAAAAGGGATGCCGGAACTTACAAAATGGAAAGAGTTTTTGGAAAAACTTAAAAACCCAAAATCTGAAATTTCAATTGCTCTTGTTGGAAAATATGTAGAGCTCCCCGATGCTTATAAATCTATTGCAGAGTCTTTTTTGCATGCCGGAGCAGTTAATGAATGCAAAGTAAATTTAAAATATATTCATTCCGAAAGTATAAACGAAACAAATTCAAAGGAAATTCTCGGGAAATATCAAGGAATATTAGTAGCTCCCGGCTTTGGACACAGAGGAATAAAAGGAAAAATTGAAGCAACAAAATACGCTCGACAAAATAATATTCCCTTCTTAGGCATCTGTTTGGGAATGCAATGTGCAGTTATCGAGTTTGCTCGAAATGTACTGAATTTAGAAAAAGCGGATTCTACCGAAATGCACAATAACACAAAATATCCTGTAATCAGTTTGATGGAAGAGCAAAAAAACATTACCGACATGGGAGGAACAATGCGACTCGGGAAATATCCATGTAAAATAATTCCTAAATCCAATGCAGGCAAGGCTTACAACCAAACAGACATTTTTGAAAGGCACAGACATCGTTACGAATTTAATAATAAATATCTTGATTTATTTCAAAAAAACGGCATGATTGCAACCGGAATAAATCCGGATTCTGAACTTGTAGAAATTATTGAAATTAAAAAACATAAATGGTTTGTCGGCGTTCAATTTCACCCTGAATATAAAAGTACAGTACTTAATCCGCACCCGATTTTCACAGCTTTTGTTAAAGCAGTAAACGAAAAGTAAAAACAATTCAATACTTATTTCAAAAAATTAATACCGTAAAATTAAATAATTATTAATGGATAAAAATCAGATTCTGGGCATCGTAATAATAGTAGTGATATTAATATCATACTCTGTTTACATGATGCCTTCCGACGAAGAGCAAGCAGAAAAAAACCGAAAACGTGATTCTGTAGCTTTGGTAATACAAAAAAGAGAAATCGCAGATTCTCTTGATAGAATAAAAATAGATTCTATCAAAGAGGCAGCAAAAAACACGCCGGATACTGTGAGTTATGCAGATTCTTTAATTACGGATTCTTTAAAAACCGATAATATTAGAGATAAATACGGTATTTTTGCACCCTCCGGTGACGGTGAAGAAAAAATGATTACGCTTATAAACGATAAAATAAAGTTAAAAATCTCTACTCTCGGTGGTTTTCCGAAATATTGCGAATTATTGGAATATAAAACCCACGATTCGCTTCCGCTAATACTTTTTGAAGGAGATGAAAATAACGCAGACCTTAATTTTTATCTCGGAAACAGAGTGATAGACAGCGAAACAATGTTTTTTACTCCTCAAAGAGATGACACCTTATATAATGCAGTCGGAAATTCGCAAACTCTTGCTTTAAGAATGAATGCCGGACCCGGAAAATATATCGAATATTCCTATACGATGGAGCCGGGAAGTTACCTTGTGAAATTCGATATAAAAATAGTCGGACTTCAAAATGACATCGCACAACAGCAAGGTTATTTGGACTTTTTTTGGAACGCTTCACTGAGAAGGCAAGAGAAAGGAACCGATTGGGAAAATCAAAATTCTACAATATATTACAAGCATTTTGAAGCAGAAGTCGATTATCTCGGTGAAACCAAAGACGATGCAAAAGAAAAAATTTCCACACAACTCAAATGGGTAGCGTATAAAGACCAATTTTTCACTTCCGCACTTATAGCACACGACTATTTTTTGAGCGGAAACGTAAAATACACCAAAGACGAGCTTCAAGATAAATATCTTAAATATTTTAAAACTCGTTTAAGCATTCCCTACGATAAAAAAGCCAATGAAAAAATTTCATTTTCATATTATTACGGACCGAATAAATACAAGCTGTTACAAGATATTTCGGTAACAAAAGACGATGATTTAAGTATGCAAAATCTTGTACCGCTCGGGTGGGGGGTATTCGGTTGGGTAAATCGTTTTGCAATAATTCCGCTTTTTAATTGGTTGGAAGGACATATTGCAAGTTTTGGACTTATAATTTTATTAATGACCTTAATAATAAAACTCACATTATTTCCGCTGACATATAAATCATATAAATCGTCGGCAAAAATGCGAGTTCTCAAGCCTCAAATTGATGAAATAAACGCAAAAATTCCCAAAGAAAAACAAATGGACCGTCAGAAAAAGACGATGGAACTTTATCGAAAAGTTGGAGTAAATCCTATGGGTGGTTGTTTGCCGATGCTTTTACAGATGCCAATTCTTATAGCAATGTTTCGCTTTTTTCCGGCATCTATCGAATTGCGTCAGAAAAGTTTTTTGTGGGCAACAGACCTTTCTGCTTATGATTCAATTTGGGATTTTCCCGGCGGATTTTCAATTCCGTTTTACGGCGACCATGTCAGCTTATTTACTTTATTGATGGCAGCGGCAATCGTTGTAAGCACAATCTTAAATCCGCAACAAATGAACAGCTCAAATTCATCAATGCCGGGCATGAAACTTATGATGTACATGATGCCGGTAATGATGCTTTTCTGGTTCAATAATTACTCGGCAGGTTTGAGTTATTATTATTTCTTGTCAAACCTTGTTACAATCGGGCAAACACTCGCCATTCGGAAAATGGTAGATGAAGATAAGATACTTTCGCAACTAAATGCCAAGAAAGCCAAACCCAAGAAAAAATCACGCTTTCAGGATAAGCTCGAAACAATACAGAAACAGCAAAAACTTGCGACAAGTAAAAATATTAAAAAAAGAAAAAAATAATTGTTCGTATCCACTCAAAAAACTATGTTGTAGGGCATTAGAAGAAACAGAAAAAGTAAAACAATATTAAAAGGAAATATAAATGGCTAATAATAATAAAATCAGTGAAACAATAACAGAAAATATATTCCGTAAATTTTATGGTTCAGAAACATTTATTGAAAAAAGTGCCATACCAAAAGAATATGGTTTCAAATCAAAGAAAAAAATTTCTAACGATGGGTATCCTGATTTTTTTAAAGAATTAGAAGATTTTATTATTGTAGTTGAAGCTAAACCATTAAAACAAGAAGATGCTATTAGTGAAATAGAGCATTATATGTTGAAAAACAACATCACAAAGGACATTGTTGGTATAGCTGTTTCAGGACAAAAAAAAGAAGATTTAAAAGTTGATTATTATATTAAGTATGATGATAATAATAAGTGTAATGAATTATTATTAAATAGCAAATTATTGTCAATCAAAAATATTGAAAAGATATATTGGAAAGCAAAATATGGAGAAAGTATTTCAACAGAAAAATTGACAAAAATTTTAAAAGAATTAAACAAAACATTCCATAATGGCAATAAAGTTAGGGATACTGATAGAAGTTTATTTTTTTCGGGGATAATGATTGCTTTGAAAGATAATACTTTTAGAAAGACATACAAAAATATTGAAGCCTCGTCAGAAGAAGAAATATCTACTGTAAAAAAAACTATACTTGAAGCACATAATCTAAATAACGCAATAATTGAGGCTATTACAAGACAATTATCAAATAAGATAAATAACCTATCAAAAGAATATAGTTGGAAAGATAAATTTTCATTTATTAAAAACATTGATTATTCATTACTTGATTACAAGAAAATAATTAAAAAGATTGAGACAAATATTTTTAAACCCTTTCAAAATGATGAAAAACAAGATATTTTAGGAAAGGCGTATAAAATATTTTTATCAAAAGCAGGAAAAATTGATAATAAAAATATCATAATAACACCAGACCACATTAAATCATTAATGGTGGAACTTGCAAGATTAAATGTAGATGACGTGGTTTTAGATACTTGCACAGGAACAGGTGGTTTTTTAATGGAATCTATGGAAGTGTTAACTAAACTTGCAAATGAAGATGAGAAAAAAATAAAAAGTATTAGAGAAAACCAACTTATCGGATTTGAAGTAGATTCTGTTTTGTTTGCATTAGCTTGTTCAAATATGTTTTTGCACGGGGATGGTAGAACCAATCTTTTATTTAGAAGCAGTCTATTAGACGATAAAAAAGAACACATAATCAATAATAAAGATAAAGTCTTATTCAAATATATACAGTCTTTAAAACCTACTAAATGTATTATTAATCCACCTTACGAAGAAAATAACTCAATAAAATTTACATTACAGGCATTAAAGTATCTTGAACCGAATGGAAAGTTAATAATAATTATGCCTACCCCCTCTCTTACTAAAAACCAAAATGGAATAACAGAAAAAGTATTAAAAATTGCAAAATTAGACTTTGTAACTAAAATGCCTTACAATCTTTTTTCAGAACAAAAAAGAACTGTTAATACTTCAATATTTGGTTTTACAAAAACACCACATAATAAAAACGATGAGGTTTTATTTTACAACCTTGAAGATGATGGTTTTGTTAGTATTCAGCACAAGGGAAGAGTTGATAAATACAATAAATGGAACGAAATAAAAAATTCAATAATAGACGCTATTTCAAATCATAAAACTATTAAAGATATTTGTGAGAAAAAGAAAATATATAATGGCGACATATTGAATTGTTCAGGAGTTCAAATAAAAAGAGATGCTGATTCTGATTATGAAATAATAGGAGATTTATTTGAAATAGAAAAAGGGACATTAGCGAGCAGTAACAATATTGAAGGGGAATATCCATTCATTACAGGTTCAGAAGATTGGAAAACACATAACGAATTTGAATATGATAAAGAAGCAATAGTTTATGTTGTTAGTGCAGCAGGTTCATTAGGTAGAAGCCACTATGTGAATGGTAAATTTATAGCAAGTAATCTTTGTTTGGTTTTAACACCGAAAAATAATACGAAATTTCCTATAAATCTAAAATTTTATAACTCATATTTTAATAAAATGAGAAAAAAGATTGTCTCTGATTTAGCTGACGGGACTTCAAAATTGACTATTAATAAAGACACTTTTAGCAAGTATTATATAGATTACATTCCAATTGTAAAACAAAATAAGTTAGTGGAAAATTTTATTGACCCTTATGAAAAGAAGAAGAAAAAATTAAAAGACATAATACAAAAAGAAGAAGAAAAAATACAAAATGAATTAGATAAAATGATATAAAAACGCCCTACAACAATTTAAAGAATTACCATACGTTTTTGAGTGGATACAATTGTTCTACTTAAATTAAAATCACCGGCAAAATTATTTTGTCGGTGATTTTAATATTTAATCGTAATTTATTATGGAAATTGAAAATATTTTTATCTAATAATAAACTTCACAATTTCAAAAATGACATCTAATAAAATCACAGCAAAAATTATTACAAAACATCTGCCGGTTTTATTACTGTTATTTTTACTCGCCTGCTCTAATACTTCTGAAAATAAAGTAAATATTACTAAATCCGAAAATAATAAAAATAATTATTCCGAAATTGTATTGACTGTAAAAAGAGGTGCTTTTCATTATGACAAATTCATACTTAAAGATACAATTATAACATTTTATCCTGCAAAGGAAAAATTATTAGAAAAATACGATAAATATAACTATATTTCGGAACAAAAAATAAGTAAACAAACAAGAGATCAGTTTATAAAACATATTGTAGATGCAGGTTTCTTTAAATTAAAGAATAAGTACAACAGCCAAACAACTTGTAACAGTTCGCTTATTGTAACACTTAAACTCGGCGATAAAACAAAAAGAATTATATCGGAAGATTATCAAAGAAAATGCCCGGAACTTTTAAAATTTATAGAAAAACAAATAATATTATTACATAATAAAAAACTTGTCAGAGTTATACTTCCGGGATAAATAATTGATGACGTATAAAAGTGGTGACTTTTAGTAAAATAGCTCAAAATTTCATAT
>JAOZMN010000480.1 GCA_029934265.1 Bacteroidales bacterium | reverse complement strand
AGCCAAAGGTAATGATACCGACATTATACGACTATTGGCTCAACGATGTGGAAGTCATAAAAAAGAAGACTATATATAAGGTGTATCCGTCCAATCCGTATGAAACGGTGATAAATTCTCGTCCGGCAATTTCGTTTTACAACGATAATAATCCGGATTGGCTGAATATTATGATTTTTTATCATGTTTTGGGACATATCGACTTTTTTCAGAACAATTTGCTTTTTTCAAATACTTGGAAAGACGATTTTGTGGGAACGGCACTTGCCGATAAACGTCTGATTGCCAACCTTCGAGACGAACACGGACGCTGGCTGGATTATGTTTTGGAATTTAGCAGAAGTATAGATAACCTTTGCGGATATTTCGATAAATTAATGCAAAATACATACAACGAAAAATTTACGGAAACTACGGAAGTCGATTTTTATTTCGGAACTTTCTTGCAGGAAATCATAAAAGCACCGGAACACGTAGTTTTCAACGAAATACAAAGGTATAACAAACTTTACGAAAAAGACCCTGCCGTATGCGATAATTTATTTTTTGCGGAAATCAAAAACAAACACCCTGAATTTACTTCTTTATACAAAAAACACGAAATTCCCGAGAAAGACGAAAGCACTGATGTAATGCAGTTTATACATAATAACTCACCCAAGTTGCAACGAGAAGAAAACCGATGGATGAAATCGGTAATGTCAGTTGTAAGAAGTACAGCTTTGTATTTTGAACCGCAAATGAGAACCAAAATCATAAACGAAGGTTGGGCAAGTTATTGGCACGACGAACTTTTCAGAGGCGATGACAGAATTTCCGGACATCAAATTGCTTATGCAAAACTGAATGCCGGCGTAACATCAATAAGCAGAGTGGGTTTAAATCCGTATGCAATAGGTTTGAGACTGATTCAACACATAGAAGAAAGTGCAAACGAAGGTAAATTGGAATATAATTTTCAAAAATTAACCGACAGCCAAGAACGAGAAAATTACAATCTTAAAACCGGAAAAGGAAGAGAAGCAATTTTCGATTTACGCAAAAATTTTTCTGATTTTACTCTTGTGAACACTTTTACAAGTCAGGATTTTGTGGATAAACACAATTTATTTGTGGTCGGCAAACATCTCGACAAGCAACGAAATGTATATCAGTACTATATAAAAAGCAAAAAAGCCGCCGACTACAAAAAAATGCTTATTGATACTTTGTATCACCCGCCGAGAATTATCGTAAATTTAGAAAAAACAAAAAATGACACCTTATATTTAGAGCATAAATTTGAAGGCAAAGAATTACATAAACCGTATATAGGTGAAACTCTGCTCGGTATAGAATTTCTTTGGGGAGAAAAAGTACAACTTCAAACTACCGAAATTCACGTAAAAAAACGTGCAACACAAACTACAAAAGCTGTTTACGAACCAAAAACAGTTCTTTATACAATGAAAGATAGGAAAATTAAAAAAGAATATTTGAGTGTTTAGTCAAAATTTTTCACTAAATCCTTTTTTTTAATATTTCATAATTCATACCGGTTATTTTTACATTTTTAATGAAAATCATTTGATATGTCAAATGATTTTTGTATTTTTGCATAAAACATTTGTTATACAAGTTAAAATCATAAAGAAATTATGCAAAATTTATTCAAACGTAAATATTATATCGACAAAATAAAACATTTTATTGATAAGCCTGTAATTAAAGTAATTACAGGTATGAGACGTGTAGGAAAAAGTTATTTTATAAAACAAATTATTAATGAACTTCTCGAAAACAACACTGAATCGGAACAAATTTTATATATCAATAAAGAAAATCTAAAATTTGATTTCATAAAAAATTATCTTGATTTATTCGATTACGTTAAAAAAGAATTTGAGAACAACGACAAAAAAAAATATCTTTTTATAGATGAGATACAAGAAATTAAAAATTGGGAAAAAGCTATAAGTTCATTTTTTGCCGATAACGACACGGATATTTACATAACCGGTTCAAATGCACATTTATTATCGTCAGAAATTGCAACTTTAATTTCCGGACGATACATCGAATTTAATATATACACTCTTAGTTTTAAAGAATTTCTGGAATTTGGAAACATTGATGAAAAACAAACCGAAAATTATTTTATTAAATTTATGAAATTCGGAGGTTTCCCTGTTCTCAAACATTTTGATTATAAGGAAGAACTTAGTTTTCAGTATATCAATTCTTTATACAACACAATCGTACTTAAAGATATTATCAGCAAACATAATGTAAGAAATGTCATGCTTTTTGAAAATATTACTAAATTTATTTTCAATAATACCGGAAATATTTTTTCTTCCGGAAAAATAAGCAAATACCTGAAATCACAAAAAATATCAGTAGGAACAG
>JAOZMN010000479.1 GCA_029934265.1 Bacteroidales bacterium | reverse complement strand
GTTTAATATCGACTTCTTTTTTTGTTTCAGGTGCTACGTCAAAAAGTATTGTAAGCAGTACAAGTCCGCCATCAACTCCGTTGCTGTTGCCGTTGTAATTTGTATATTCCGGAATCAAAACAAAAATATCATTTTTTTTGACATATTTGACGGAGGTTCGGAGCATATATTTAAGTCCGATTCCTGCATGAATACCCATATTTATCGGATTTATATGTAAACTGTCTTTTATTGTTTGAGAATTTAATCCGAAACTGATATTGGAGCCTCCGATAAAAATAATTCTTCTGTCTTTTGTTGTTTTCAAAAGTATATTTTTATCTTTAAGGGCGTATAAAGCAGTTGTTTCAACAATTTTCGGCTGTGGAGTATGCAAACCGATAAAAAAAAGTAAAACACCAATTAAGATAAAATATAATATTTTCAATAAAAAAGATTTCACTTTTATAAAATTGTTTTAATGAGTCCGGTCTAAAAAGTATATTTCTTTGCAATCAGACCCTTAGGGTTTTAAGTAATGTGCTGTAAATTAAACATTTAGACTTGTTAAATCAAACCCTAAGGGTCTTTTTATACCGAACTCTTTAGTAATAAGTAAATTATATTCAGATTGTTTTAATAAAGAAATATTAAAGTTAAAATTGAAAATAAATAAATTCCTGTGGTTGTCCCGTATATGCAAAAATAATAAGAATTATTGAATAATAAATAATGTGTCTTATAACTCTTGGTAATTTGGTATTATCTAATTCCAAAGCATGTTGTTTGTCTCGTTGTAACCATTCTGCCAAAACCAAAATTATAATAAATGAAGTTGTTGTCGTTGTAATGTATAGCAAAGGTTGTCCGAGTGCTATATTGAATCCGTAAAAAATATGTTTTATATAGCTGAAAGCGTGTCCAATGTTGTCTGCCCTGAAAAATATCCAAGCAATAATTGTCAGAGTAAATGTAATTCCCATTTGGAAAACTTCTTTAATGCTCGGCAAAAGTTTACCTTCTGCAACACAGTCGGTATTTTTCCTGTTTTTATTCAGTAACATCAGAGGTAAAAAATATATTGCATTTATGGTTCCCCATGCGATAAAGGTCCAATTTGCTCCATGCCAAAACCCGCTTACGACAAAAATTATAAAAATATTTCTGATTTTAAGTAGTGTTCCCGTTTTACTGCCACCAAGCGGAATATAAACATAATCTCGAAACCAAGTAGATAAAGAAATGTGCCACCGTCTCCAAAACTCTGCAATGTCTCTTGAAAAGTAAGGAAATGCAAAATTTTGCTTCAAATTAAATCCGAATAATCGAGCAGTTCCGATTGCAATATCAGAATAACCGGAAAAATCTCCGTATATTTGAAATGCAAAAAAAACGGCTCCGAGTATTAGTGTCCCACCCGAATAGTCTGCATAATCAGTGAATATATTATTGGCATATACAGCACTGTTGTCGGCTATTACTATTTTTTTGAATAATCCCCATAATATTTGCCGCATTCCATCTACGGCTTTATTGTATTCAAATTCTTTTTTTTTATAAAATTGAGGAAGTAAATTTCCTGCACGTTCAATCGGACCGGCAACTAACTGAGGAAAAAAACTCACAAAGGCAAAAAATGCGATAATATCTTTTGTCGGTTCAAGTTTTTTTCTGTAAACATCTATTGAATAACTCAATGTTTGAAATGTGTAGAAACTTATACCAACCGGTAATATAATATTCAATCTTTCAATTCCGAAAGAAACTCCGAATAATGAAAATGCTTGCGAAAAACTTTCAGCAAAAAAATTAAAATATTTAAAAACTCCGAGAAACCCCAAATTTATAAAAATACTTGTCAGCAAAAGAATTTTTCTTTTTTTCTTACTTTCGGATTTAGACATTCCAATTCCTACCAAGTAATCAACAATGGAGCTGAAAACTATTAAGGACAGAAATTTCCAATCCCACCAACCATAAAACACATAACTTGCAACTATAAGTAATATGTTTTGAAATTTTATATTTTTTTTTGCAATAAACCAATAAAGTAAAAAAACTATCGGTAAGAATATTGCAAATTCTATTGAATTGAATAACATTTTACGTATTAATTATCTTAACTCTGCCCCTAATTCTTTTTTATAATTAGAAATAAGTTTATTCATAATCTTATCTATTTGTTTATCTTTCAGGGTTTTATTTTCATCTTGCAGATAAAAACTTACGGCATAAGATTTTTTGTTTTCTTTTTCTAATTGTTCGTTTTCAAAAACATCAAAAATTGAAATGTTTTTCAATAATTTTTTCTCTGTTTTAAAAGCGATTTCTTTGATACGTGCAAAATTAATATTTTTGTCGATAAGCAAAGCCAAGTCTCGTTTTACTATCGGATATTTTGAAAATTCGA
>JAOZMN010000099.1 GCA_029934265.1 Bacteroidales bacterium | reverse complement strand
GAACCTTGATTAGGCACAACAGTTGTTGGGTCAATAGCAGCTAAATTTGTTGTCGTTTCACAAATATTTTGCGGAATACCTGCATCTGAAGCAACTTCGTTATTATAAACAGTTGCATCAATAAATGAAGTACAAGTACCTGATTTTATTGTCCAAGTATAAATATTAACTCCGGACAACATATTAGTATTAACACTTGTAATATAATTAGATGAATTTGTAAAATCACCACCGCCGGTTGATACTGTCCATTTTCCTGTTCCGTAAGTCGGGTCGTTTGCTTGTAAATTCATAGTTCCATCACAAGTTTCTTCGCTTCCCGGTGCGGGTAAAGTAAGTGTTGCTGTTGATGGTAAGTCGTTGGTAATTGTAACATCGGCAGAGTTCGAACAACCGTCTTTTATTACAGACCAACGAAATACGTTATCACCTTTATTTAAAGAAGTAAGACCGGAAGTATTTAGAGTGTTATCTGCAAATACTCCACTTCCTGCAAGAGTTGTCCATACTCCTGTTCCGGTTCCCGGGCTGTCTGCAATTAAAGTATAAGTATCAAGACATTGAGTAACATTTGCTCCGGCACTTAAATTAAATGAATTATTAATTACTTGAAGATTAAGATTGTCAGAACAAGCATTTTCTGTTACTTCCCAGTTGAAAGTAGCAGTATTTCCTTTAAGAAGTCCTGTTACTGTTGTATTGTAAAGTGTGTTTGCAGTAATTGTTCCCGTTCCTGCAACTTTTGTCCAAAGACCTGTTCCTGTTCCGGGATCATTTCCTGTTAAAGTAGCTGTTGAAGAACAAACCTCAAGAGGATTTGATGAAACTGATATTGAAACTGCATTATTCGTAATTGCTACATCGTCTGTTGCTACACAAGTTCCCATTGTTACTGTCCAACGGAAAGTATTAAGACCGTTGCTAATATTAGAAACACCTGTTGTATTTAATAAAGTATTTGCAAAAACAGGGCTTCCTCCTCCAACATTTGTCCATGCTCCAACACCTTGAGTAGGTGCTATTGAAAGTGGGTCGGTTGCTGATAAGTTAGTAGAATTAACACAAATATTTTGTACCGCACCTGCTTCTGATACAACTTCATAATTATTAACAGTTACATCTATATCGGAAGTACAAGTACCATAGCTTATAGTCCAAGTATATATATTTGGACCAGAGGTCATTGGAAGTACACTCCCATCGACATTAGTCTGATAATAAGTATCATTTGAGAACGTACCACCACCGGCAGCTACCGTCCATTTTCCTGTTCCAAAAACAGGAGCATTTCCTTGTAAGCTGATAGTTCCATCGCAAGTTTGAGTTCCATCTGCCGGAAGAGTTATTGTTGCTGTTGAAGGCAAATTATTTGAAATTGTAACATCGGCGGAAGTTACACAACCGTTTTTAGTTACAGTCCACCTGAATTTATTATCACCGTTATTAAGACCGGTAACAACAGAAGTGTTTAAGGTACTATTTGCAATAGAACCTCCACCTGCAAGAGGTGTCCAAGCACCTGTTCCGGTACCCGGAGAATCTGCAATAAATGTATATGAATCAAGACACTGTTTAATATCAGCACCTGCACTTAAGGCAAATGAATTATTTATAACCGTACATAAGTCTTCGGAGGAACAAGAATTTTCAGTTACAGTCCATTTGAAAGTTGCTGTATTTCCTTGTTGAAGTCCTGTTACTGTCGTATTAAATATAGAAGAAGTTGTTATATTTTCTGTTCCTGCTCCTGCTACATAAGTCCATTCGCCTGTTCCTGTTCCGGGATCGTTTCCTGCAAAAGTGGCAGTTGCAGAACAAGATGTTACATCGGCTGCTACTGCTGATACTGCATTATTTGTAACAGTAACATCATCAGAAATTGAACAATTACCTTGAGTAACAGTCCAACGGAATGTATTTACACCTGCACTTAAATTTGAAATACCTGAATCTTTATCTATTGAATTTGCAATAATAGCAGAACCTGCACCTACATTTGTCCATACTCCTACGCCTTGATTAGGAACAACAGTTGTTGGGTCGGAAGCTGCAAGATTTGTAGTTGTAACACATAAAGTTTGCGGTACACCGGCTTCTGCCGCTACTTCATTATTATCTATTGTGATTTGTGTACTTAAAGGACAAGTTCCATAAGTTATTGTCCAATCGTAAACGTTCGGTCCGGAAGCCATTGGAAGTACGCTTCCATCGACATTAGTAATATAATAAGTGTCATTACTAAAAGTTCCGCCACCTGAAGAAACTGTCCATTTTCCAGTTCCGTAAACAGGGTCATTTGCTTGTAATGAAATTGTTCCATCGCAAGTTTCTCGACTTCCGGCTACCGGAAGTACTATTACAGGATTATCCGGCAAACTGTTAGTTATAGTTACTTCTGAATAATTAGAGCAAGCATTTTTTGTAACTTCCCAACGGAAAGTATTACCACCTTGCCCAAGAGCTGTAATTGTAGTATTAAATTGAGTTAATTGAGTAATTGTTCCGGCTCCTGCTTGAAGTGTCCAAACACCTGTTCCCGGTGCAGGATTAACAACTGCCATAGTATAATTATCTGCACAAACAGATAAGCTCGGTCCGGCAGATAATGAGAAATCATTATTAGTAACAGAAATTAGTGCGGCATCAGAACAAGACCCCTTAGTTATTGTCCAAGTAAAACTTTGAGTTGTACCAGCAGTAACACCTGTAAGTCCTGTTGTTCCCAAAGTTGGTGTTGTGATAGTTGCAGGTCCAGCAGGAGTTTCAGTCCAAAGACCAGAAGCTCCAGAAATTATATTTCCGTTTAATGTAACATCTACCTCACACCCTGTAATTGATGAAGCTACTGCAGTAATTGTATTATTTACAATATCAATATCTGCAAATGTATTACAAATTCCTTCAGTAACAGTCCAACGGAAAGTGTTTGTATTTGGATTCAAGTTCGTTACAGTACTTGTATTCAGAGTGTTATTAGTTACAGAAGCCGTTCCTGCTACGACTGTCCATACACCTGTTCCTTGAGAAGGATTAACCGTTGCAGGATCGACAGCTGCAAGAATAGAATTATCTGTACAAATATCTAATTGGTCAGGTCCTGCATTAGCTGCGACTTCATTATTATATATATCAATAGAAGTTGCAGAAGAACAAAGTCCGCTTGTTACTGTCCATGTAATTGTATTTTTTCCAGGGAATAAATTATTTATAGTAGTTAAGTAGTTTGTATCATCTGTGAATGTTGCGGTAGTTGTTACCGTCCATTTTCCTGTTCCGTAAAGAGGGTCATTTCCTTGTATTCCTGAATTATCCACACAAACCTCACGCATTGTAGGAATTGGTGATGTAATTACTGCATTGCTTGGCAAATTATTTGTTATCGTAACTTGGTCATCGGCACTGCAACCATCTCTGTTTACAGTCCATTCTAAAACGATATCTCCTTTACTTAATCCTGTAATCGCAGTATTGTAAAGTGTCTCATCAGCCAATGTAGCTGAACCAGAAAGTACAACCCACTTACCTGTTCCGCCTACTCCGGGGTCTTCCCCGAGAAGGGTAGTATTATCAGCACAAAGCACTTGAACTGCTCCAGCTTCTATTGTAAATTCACTATTAGTTATTTTAATATCAACTTCATCTGTACAACCTGTTGTTCCTGTAACAGTCCATTTGAAAGTATTTACACCGTAGTTCAAGTTTGTTACAGTCGAAGTCCATAAAGTAGGAGTTGTAATTACTGGCGGACCTGGTGCGACTTCTGTCCATAAGCCTGTACTCGTTGTTGCTGATAAATTATTTCCATCTAATGTTACTGAATTTTGACAAATGTTTTGGTCGTTAGCAGTAGCCATTACTGAATTATTATAAACATTAACTATATCTGTATCACTACAAATACTTTCTGTAACAGTCCAAGTAAAAGTACTTAAACCTTGTTGTAAACCTGTTACTTGTGTAGTATTTAAAGTATTATTTACTATTGAAGTTAAAGGTCCGACACTTAATTTAGTCCATTTTCCTGTTCCTATAAAAGGTGTAACAGTTGTCGGATTAATTCCGGCAAGATTACCGAAATCATCACATAAATCTATTTGTATTCCAGCATCTGCTATCACCGTGTTATTCATAATTTCAACAGTATCGGCTTTTATACAACCGTTTTGAGTTACGGTCCATGCAAATTTATTTAATTTAATTCCAAGACCTGACACTGGGGTTATAATTGTAGTATTATCTGTAATTGTTCCAGTTCCAAGTTCTAATGTCCAAACTCCTGAACCAAATACTGGCACGGGATTAACTGTAAGGGTTGAATTATTAACACAAACTTCTTGGTCTGCACCTATAATAAAATCGTCTGGTTCGTTATTTGTAATTGTTACGGCATCAACATCAGAGCATGTATTTCGTGTGATTGTCCATTGGAAAGTATTATCACCTTGCTGCATTCCTGTAACTCCTGAATTATAAAGTGTCGGCGTAGTAACAAGTCCTCCTCCGAAAGTTGTAATCCAAGCACCTGTTTCAGTTGGTGCGGGTTGTCCTGCATTGAGGTCTGCATAATCATAACATACGGGGAACGATGCTCCTGCACTTGCTGTTACTTGGTCGTTTTGTACAGTCATTATATCTGTTGCTGTACAATTATTTCTTGTAACAGTCCATGTAAATTGAGTATTTCCTCCGGCAGGTATTCCTGTAACTTGTGTATTATATAAGGTGTTTGTCGTAATTAGACCTCCGGCTCCTCCGGTAACAGTCCACAGCCCTGTTCCTGCTCCGGCTTGTTCTCCGTTCAAGTTTGTTTGGTCTGTACAAATTATCTGGTCTGCATTTGCAGTAATTGTAAATTCGTAATTATGAATATTTAACTGACTTGATTTTACACAACCATTTTGTGTTACCGTCCATGTTAATATATTAGTAACAGTAGTACTCAAATTCCTTACAGTAGTATTATATAAACTTTCATTGTCGAAAGCTGTAGTTCCAAGATTAGCAGTCCATTTTCCTACGGGATATGGAGTTAAACCGGAATTAAATATTTGTGGGTCTGTTGCTGATAGAACAAAATCCGGTTGACAGATGCTTGTATCATTATTTGAAATTCTATCATCTGCATCAGAATAAACTGTATTGTTAATAACAGTTATAGTATCACGAGAAATACAGCCTTCGTTATCTATTACCCATTGGAATTTACTTTTCCCTTGAAATAAAGAGGTTACGTTTGTATTAAATTGAGAATCCGCAGTAATAGTACCTCTTCCGGTATATATATCTACCCAAGTACCAAAACCGTTTACGGCTATATTTGCTTGTAAATTTGCGTCATTTGTACATACCTCAAAAGAATCCGGTAATAAAACGATGGATTTTGTGGGGATACGAGCTTTTACTATCATATTGTCATTAGAAGAGCAATTAACTCTGGTAACTGTCCAAACGAAAGAATAATCTCCATTTGTCATACTTCCAACATGAGTGTTATAAGCAGTAATCTCATCAATAGTAGAGCCTGCTGTTCCAATAGTCCATTTTCCATAAGATGGAGGAAGCACAGGAGTTGCAGCAAGATTAGTTTCCACGGGGTCTTCAAATGTTCCGCAAACAAGCTGGTCGTCTCCTGCTACTGAGGTTACAGAGTTATTATAAACAGTTACGGTATCTGAAAGCTCACATTGTAGTGCGGGTTCGATAGCTACCGGTGAAGGATTCGGTTTATATGTTGCTGTCCAAACAAATTCTGCTTGGTTTTCGGCAGGTATTCCTCTTATAAAAGTATTTTGTGCTGTCGGGTCATCAATAGTGGCAGTTCCAAGACCGACTGTCCATAAACCTGTACCTATTGTTATTGCACTTGCTCCGATTGCTGTTGCATCTGAACAAATCCATTGATCAGCACCTGCATCAGGGTCCGGGAATGGTAAGTTATCCCAAATTTGAACATTATCAGACATTACACAAGACCCTGTTTTTGCTATATTTATTTGAGACCATGGATTTGTCAGTGTCCAGCTAAATGTGTTTATTCCTCTCGATATATTTCGTGCTATTGTACTTGGGAAAGTATCATCGTCAAAAGTTATACCTCCGGAAGAATTCCACAAACCACTAATATCAGGGAAAGTTCCAGTCGGTAATAAACCTGCAAGTTGTACTGTATCCGAACATACTTGATGGTCAGGACCGGCATTTGCTGTTATACTAAAATTATATACATCAACCGTATCTGTTAAAGTACAAGTAACAGGTCCGGGTGGGTCTGGTGTATCTTCTGTATTTGAAACAGTCCATAAGAAGACATTTGCGGCATTTCCTGCTTTTAGATTATCAATTGTAACATTACAATCAAAAGTAATACAAGTAGGATTATCTATTGTTGTTGTAACACCACCTGTAAGCATAGTCCAAACGCCGGTACCTCTTTGAGGTCTGTCGGCGGTTAATTGAACAAAATCATTACAAACAACGGTATCATTTGCGGCATTTGCGGCAGATGGTAAACCATTATTTATAGATACATCATCATTAATAATACAACCTAATGTATGATTTGTTACTGTCCATCTTAATATGCTTGTTGTATAACTTAAATCTCTTATATAAGTATTACCTACTGAATTATTATCAAAAGCACCAGGTTCTCTTCCATGTATTACTGACCAATTATATGATATTTCGTCAGTTGCATCAGAAAACAAACCAGGAGGCTGTGTTCCACTTAATTTATATTCTCTACTACAAACAATATCATCGGCTCCTGCATTAAAGTTTCCTACATCTAAATCCAAATTATTAATTTCAACAGTATCCGAATCAAGACAAACTACCGGATTTATTGTATTTACTTGTATTGTATTTCTTTTCCACCAAATAAATGTAGATATTCCTGCTGGAACCTTTGTTACATGTGTATTGAAACTTCCTGGGTTATGAATAACCGTTGTCGGCGGAGCTTGAGGAGGGTCTATTACCCACCAATGAGCCATAGAACCGGATCCTTCACAAAGGGCATCAAGGTTTGTTTGCTCGGAACAAATAGTTGTATCCATTCCTGCATTTGCTGGGTAAGGTAAACCATTAATGATACTTACTTCATCTGTTAAAGTACAACCTTTGTAAGTAACAGTCCATTCAAAAGTATTAATAGTGTTAGTTGGCGGACTCCACCAATCAGGTTTCCAAGTTCTAATATAATAATCTAAATCTCTTACTTCTGTCTTAGCATAACTATTGTCATCAATTGTTGATGAACCTGCTATAACAGTCCATGTACCTACACCTCTTGATGGAGGACTTGCAAGCATTGTATAATTATGTTCGCAAATTGTAGTATCTGGACCAGCGTAAGGTATATCAGGCGAATGATTAGTTACAATAACGTTATCGGAATTGGAACAGATTCCGTTTGTTACTGTCCATGTAAACATGTTACTATCCCAATCTAAATTAAATACAAAAGAATTAAAAATACTTGGATTAGCTATATCCGCTGTTGTTCCGGTTGTCCATTCTCCGTTTGCTGTGTATGTTCCAAGTGCAGTAATAATATCTTCACCTATAGGATTGTTTCCTTCCAAGTTCATATTATTTAAACATGTTGTAGTGTCTGCTCCTGCATCTGCAACAACCCACAAATTAGATATATCAACATCATCAAAACTCTCACAGTCTCCTTTTTTAATTGTCCAACGAAATCGGTTTACTCCGTGTGCCAAACCTGTAACTGTAATATTATTGTTTGTTTTATTATCTATTGTTGTGAGGTCCGGTAAACCTTGTATTGTACTCCATTCGCCTGTACCAAGTAATGCTGTATTAGATACAAGATCTGCTTCGTTATCACAAACTTGTTGGTCTGGTCCTGCATTTGCAATAGTAACATCATCATTATAAATAAGAACATCGTCAGATGATAAACAGCCATTATTTGTTACAGACCAAGTAAACTTATTTATTCCTTCTCCTAAATTTGTAACTTCAGTATTTTCAAGCGACTTATCTGTAATAAGTGCAGTACTATTTGTTGTCCACTCTCCTGTCCCTACTGAAAGAGGAGAAGCACTTAAAGTGGCTACTGCTCCGCAAACGTGTTGTTCTGCTCCTGCCGATGCAACTGATAAGTAATTTGTAACCGCCACATCTGCGTCTGCTGTACAAGCTCCGTTTCCAACTGTCCATGTATATATATTGTTTTCTGTTACTATTCCGCTTATAGTTACATTGGGGTTATTAATATCAAGAGCAGGAATATTACCTGTGCCTGAGCTTACAGACCATGTTCCTATTAGAGGATCTGGAATATTTGCATTAAGGTTTACGACTCCTCCGCAAATAACAGGAGTAATAGTTGATGCTGTAGCGGTAACATCTTCATATTTAATAATTGCATCTGCCTTATCTGAGCAAATTCCATTTGTTACATTCCATGTAAAAGTATTGTTTCCTGGTGATAAACCAGATACAGATGCTCCATTATATACAGACTCATTAGTTAATACTGCTGTAGGACTTGATTTTACAGACCAGTATCCTGTTGCAGGACTGGGATTTGATGCTGATAAAGGTGAAGAATCTGTACATGTACTACCATCATTGGCAACCGCTACAACTGTATTATTTTCTACAGATACAGGGTCAGAACTCACAATACAAGTTCCCGAGGTAACAGTCCATACGAACTCATTAATAGTTAATGTATTCATTCCTGACACATCTGTTATTGAATTATTTGGTAAAGTAAACGTTCCAGTTCCAGCTGCAACACTCCATTCGCCAGTCCCACCAAATACAGACGGGTCATTTCCCGTCAAAGTTACTAAATCATTACAAGTTTCGGGTGCAGAAGTCATTGCTGTTGCATCAACCGGATTTCTTGTAATACTCATTATTGAATTAGACGTACAAGTACCTCGTGTTACAGTCCAAAGAAAAGTATTCAGGTTTTTTTCCAAGTCCTGCACTTCAGAATTATAATTAGATGGGTCAATAATTTTTGGTGGAGGCATACTAATATTTGTCCATTCTCCTGTTGCATTCATTAAGGACGGATCATTTCCCGATAAATTTGCATTTGTTCCACATAAATCAATCAGGTCGTTTGTTGTTGCCGTAACAGAGTTATTGGTA
>JAOZMN010000478.1 GCA_029934265.1 Bacteroidales bacterium | reverse complement strand
AATGTAATAAACAAATTATGTAAAAATTTAAAACCCGGAGGCTATTTTTTTCTTGGTCATTCCGAGTCTATAACAGGAATTGATGTTCCTCTTAAACATATAAAACCTACAATATTCAGGAAAATATAAACAGAAATATGGCTAAATTAAATTTAACAGACGAAATATTACTTGAAGAGTTAAAAAAGCGTTTCGACCACAAACGAAAAGCTATCGATGAACTTCGAGGAATAACACAAGAACTCGAACAAGTTAATAATAAACTAAAGGGTTCCGAAGCATTAAAAAGTCATTTTATTGCAAATATAAACAACGAAATAGTAAATCCGTTTGCTTCCGTTCTCGGACTATCGAGAAGTATAATGGAAGTAAAAGAAAATGACTGGGACAGAGTTCAAAGGCTGGCAAAATTAATATTTACGGAAGCATTCCAACTTGATTTTCAGTTAAAAAACATTTTTGCCGCCGCAGAAATTGAAGCCGGAAATATCAAGCCGCAGTATTCAAATGTAGATGTCGAGCAAGTAATAAAAGGTGTTCTCATAGACATGGACAGCGATATAAAAGCAAAACATTTAACCCCGAAGATAAGTTCGGAGATGACAGGCAAAAGTAATGAGAAAATCTTTTTCAAAACAGACTCCGAAAAATTTAAAATAATAGTTTCAAATCTTATAAGTAATGCCATAAAATTCAGCAAAGGAGCGGATATAGATATTGATATTAAGTTGCAAGACAACAAACTAATTTTGGATATACAAGATTACGGTATCGGAATTTCAAAAAATAACCAAAAAATAATTTTTGACCGTTTTACACGATTAGACTCAGGCATAAACTCAATAAACAGAGGACACGGACTCGGATTGTCAATAGTTAAAGCCCTTCTCGAAATTTTTGAAGGAGAAATTAAGATTGAAAGTAAAAGAGGTGAAGGTTCATCATTCACGATAATATTACCGGAACCACACGGAATCGGTAATTTGAACGATTTTTCTTTTGAAGGAAATGAAGTTTTCTTCGGAGATGATGATGAAATTTTTTAATTCGCAAAAAAAAAACTTTGCCAAAATTCTTTTAACTTTGGCAAAGTTGAAATTCAAAAATTAAATTTAACAAAGCGAGTATCCACTCAAAAAACTATGGTAAAAACCGTTAATCTTTTAGATTGTTGTCTGCCGGTAGCTTAAAAACAACAATATAAAAGATTATTGTACGGTTTTCTATCAACAATTTAAAGAATTACCATACGTTTTTGAGTGGATACCAAAGCGAAGCTCAACTTTCAATTAATGAAGAAATTATTTTTATACCCATCAGCATTGTACGCAGACACAAAGCCGACACAAGTTGTAACAATACTTGGCTCTTGTGTAGCTGTATGCCTATGGGACCCTGAAAATCAAACAGGAGGAATTAATCATTTTATGTTACCGTTATGGAACGGTCAAGGACTTGCATCGCCTCGCTACGGCAACATTGCAATCGAAAAATTAATAAATAAAATGATTGTCAACGGAAGCAACAAAAATAAACTGAAAGCAAAAATATTCGGAGGTGCAGAAGTAATAAATGTCGGTGTTACACAGTTTCATATAGGAAAAAGAAATATCGAAACCGCAATAGAAGTTTTGCACAAAGAAGGAATACCCATTGTAGGAAAAAGTGTAGGAGGAAAACTCGGCAGGAAAATACTGTTTTTTACAGCAACAGGAGAAGTCCGACAAAGATATGTCGGTAAACAATAAAATAATTTGAAAATTACTTGATTAAAAAAATTAGTATCCCTAATTTCCAAATAAAACTAAGTTTACATCAAAAATGAGAAAAATACTTAACATACTTGTTGTAGATGATTCACCTATTATAAGAAAGGTACTCACTCGAATTTTTAATTCAGACCCTCAACTTAAAGTAATGGCGGCAGTAGAAGACCCGTTTCTTGCCGCAAACGAAATAAAAAAACAAATACCCGACGTAATAACTCTCGATATTGAAATGCCGAGAATGGACGGACTGACATTTTTGAAAAAAATAATGCAACAGCACCCGTTACCTGTCGTAATAATTTCAAGTCTGACAAAAAAAGGAACGGCAACAGCAATGCGAGCCATGAAATATGGTGCAGTAGAAGTCATCGAAAAACCAAAACTTTCAACAACGCAACTGATAGAAGAAGCAACCGTTCAATTATGTGATATTGTTAAAGCTGCATCTGTTACCAAACTCAAAAAAAATTTCAACCCGCTTATAGTACAGCCCAAATACAATGCCGATGTAATATTACCCAAACATACACCTCGAAATATACCTGTAACACAAAAAATAATTGCTCTCGGAGCATCAACCGGAGGAACGGAAGCAATAAGAATTTTTCTCGAAAGTATGCCGATTAACTGTCCCGGAATTGTA
>JAOZMN010000477.1 GCA_029934265.1 Bacteroidales bacterium | reverse complement strand
CTGCCGCAATAGACAACAGACCGCTTAAATTTGAAGAATTTGAGCAGGTAACAAAGCAAACGATATATCTGAGTGCTACGCCCGCCGATTACGAACTTCAAAAATGTGAAGGAATAATTGTCGAGCAGGTAATTCGTCCGACCGGCTTGCTCGACCCGCCGATAGATGTACGTCCGAGTTTAAATCAGGTTGATGATTTGGTAGCTGAAATAAACGAAAGAGCCGAAAAAGACGAAAGAATACTTGTAACAACGCTTACAAAACGTATGGCGGAAGAACTTGCCGATTATTTCGATAAAATAAGTATTCGTTGCAGGTATATTCATTCGGACGTGGATACGCTCGAACGTGTGGATATTATGGACGACCTGCGAAAAGGACTTTACGATGTACTTATAGGTGTGAATTTATTGAGAGAAGGTTTGGATTTGCCGGAAGTTTCGCTTGTTGCAATTCTTGATGCCGATAAAGAGGGTTTTTTGCGTTCCGAACGCTCGCTTACACAAACCTCCGGTCGTGCGGCACGGAATATAAACGGCAAAGTAATAATGTATGCCGATAAGATTACAAAATCCATGCAGCGCACTATTGACGAGACGGACAGAAAACGAGCCGTACAAATAAAATATAATTCCGATAATAATATTACTCCGACTCAAATTACAAAATCATTGGACAAACTTGTCGATTTGCGAGGAAGTAAAGCCGGAGAAGACAAGAAAATTTATCAAACAAGTAATAAAGTATCTGTTGCCGCCGACCCTGTTGTTCAATACATGACAAAGCCGGCACTTCAAAAAGCAATAGATACTGCCGATAAAAAAATGAGAAAAGCCGCCAAAGACCTCGATTTCGTCCTTGCGGCACAGCTTAGAGACGAGATGCTTGAACTTAGAGAATTGTTTAAAGAAAAATTTTAGGATATTCCGATAAGATTTAACTTTGCTAAAGACTTTATCAAAAGCTTTTTTTCCGTATTTTGAAGAAAAATCTATTTTATCGTCTGTTTTTATCAGTTTAATATTATCACCTTTACCTTGTTTTAAGATACCGTATCCTAAATCGAGTGTGTTTTCCCAACTTGAATTTTTTTTTCTTGTAATTTGCAAAAATATTTTCTAAGCCTGAAACCGCCATTGAATTTTCACCTCCGGCTGCCCAGTTTTTTAGTGCCGTCTGGGTAATATTAATATTTGTAATTCCTCCGAATTTCCAACCGTCAATGGAATCTTTGTTTACTTTGAGTAAATCTTTTTCAACTTCAACGACTTGTGTAAAAGAATACTGAAACATAAGAACTGTGATACTTAGAAGTATTAATTTTTTCATTGTTATTTAATAATTTTTTAATTTGCAATTTATATTTGTAGTAGTAAATGTTATTATTATCTTTGTGTTTATTACTTGGTTACAAAATTAAAAAATATTTATTTACTAATCAAAAAACTATTATTATGAAAAGAATTTCTTTATTATTGATGTTTGCGGTTGCAGTATTTTTTATTGCTTGCGGACCGAGTGTGGACGGTGAAAAAGAAAGTTGGGCATCCAACAAAAAAAATCTTACAAAAATTAAGACAGACCATTCGTTTTATGCTAAAATTATTGATGAAAAAATAAAAGAAGCAGAAAAAATATGGAAAGAAGCAGAAGGAATTTCGGACGAAGACAAAAAAGCAGAAAAAATGCAAAAGGCAAACGACCTTTTGGAAAACGGTTGCGTGGGAAATCTAAACGGTATGAAAGGTGAAATTTCCAGAGTAGAGACTAAAATTGAAGAGGTTATACGTAAACAGAGGTCTGCCAAAAAAGGTAAATATTATGCCGACGAAAAAATAGACGAAGCAAGAGACGCCGTAAAATATGCCGAAAAAGTTTTTATGGAAGAAAAAAATTGTTCTGAAATTCAATCGAGATATAAAGGACTGAAAACTGCTTATGCCGATTTGGGACGTGCAATAACAAGAATGGAAAGTTCAAGTTCTTCAAACAGTAGTACAAATAGGAACAAAAGTACTATCAATAAAGGCGGAAGCAATTCGAGTTCCGGGAAAACTAAAACTCCGGATACGCCTAAAAAAGTAAAATGTTCATATTGCGGGAGTATGAATAGTGCATCGGCAACCAAGTGTAGCAGTTGCGGAGCTCCGGTAGATTAAGAATAAAAACTTAGTTTTTAATAACAACAAAACCTTCAAGTTTTCTTGAAGGTTTTGTTGTTATTATTGATATTTCTGCTTATTTAAAAACTTTCAAAATCATCATCTTTCAATTCTTTTTCATTAAAAGTCAGTTCGTATCCGTTTTCTTTTTGTTGATTTATTATTTGAGCTTCTCTTTTGTTTTCCTGTTGATTTTCACTAAGGTAAATTAATGGTGACTTTTCAGTAGCTACGGCATTTATGCCGTAGAAAAA
>JAOZMN010000476.1 GCA_029934265.1 Bacteroidales bacterium | reverse complement strand
TAATCAGGCGAAAGCCAAATCGTAAATATACAATCAAAAATAGTCAATCACTTATTTCTTCCCGTACAACCGAAATTCCGTATAATTTGTATTCTTTATAAAATTTTCCGTTTGATTTTTTAGATATTTTTCTTGAAGCGTTATCGCTGATAATCAAAGCATGAATTACTTCCGAATATCCGAATTGTAAAGCTGTTTTATTCATATTTGCAGCAAAATAATTTCCGATTCCACTAAATGGAGAATCCTGCTTTCGTGCGACTGTTTTTCCTATAATACTTTTTTTATCAGGGTCTGCAAGATTCGGCAGTGCAAAAGTCAATCCTTGAATTTCATCGTCTTTTTCAATAATTTGAATAAGTTCCGGAATAAAAATATGCTTATAATTTATATATTTTCGGACAAAATATTCCGGAGTTATCGGAGTATAAAGAAAATTATTTTTAAAAGATTCTATACTGAATTTTGCTATTTTATAAAGTTCATTTTCAAAATCGTTTATATCTATGTGTCGGATAATCCCACCTTTATTTTTGATACATTTCTCGGTTTCAAAAATTAAATCATCGTCAAAAGTAGGATTTTTATCTATATTTGAATAATAATGTGCAATTTCTTCAAATCCGTTTTCCGTAAATTGTTGATTATAATATGTATGATGCTCCGGTTCCATGAAAAAATTTGCCTTATCGTTGTGAATGCTAAATCTGTAGTTATCCCAAGTCGAACCTTCCATCGGAGCAATCAGATATTCAAAACCGTTTTTACGAGCAAGTTCGATTGCAAATTTAATAATTTTTTCGGCAATTTCGGAATTATTAATACATTCGTAACTTCCTATACAACAGGCTCTTTTATTTTTATATTTTAAATAATAATTTTCATAATATGCAAATCTTGCTTTTGGGATATTATTTTCCGATAATACATAACAAGATTTTAAATGATTTCTCTCAGGAGAATTTTTACTTAAAAACTTATTTTTGCTTTCCGGATACAGTTTTTTTTGAACTTCTAAAAAAAGATTGTAATTTTTTTCGTTCGGATTTGTTACTGTTATTTCCATTTTATATCTTCTGAAATTTAGATAAATACTATTTTTCTGCAAAATGAAAGAAAATTTTTAAGTTTGCAATATAAATAAATTATTCACAATTTCACAACTTCAAAACTTCACAATTTCATAATAAAAAAAATGAATGCAATATTAATCGTAAATATGGGCGGACCTCTTTCGGAAGAAGATATGAAAATCTTTTTGCTCAAAATGTTCAACGACAAAAGAATTATAGGAATGCCCGGAATTATACGTAAAATAATTGCACGAAAAATTACAACTAAAAGATATAAAAAATCATGGGAAAAATATCAAATGATAAACGGAACGCCGATAATCGAAAACACCAAAATAACAGCAAAAGAAATCGAAAAACAATTATCGGGAAAATACTTGGTCGATTACGCATTTTCATACAGCAACCCCCTAATTGCGGAAGCTATGAAGAAACTTGCCGAAAAAGGAGCAAAGAATATCCGAGTAGTACCACTCTACCCGCAAGCAAGTTACACCACTACAGGAAGTGTTTCAGATGATATTGAAAAAGTTAGCAGAAAATTGAAAAATATTAAAATTACGATGTCCGGCGATTTTTCAGGCAATGAAAATTTTATTTCCTTTTGGGAAAAACAAATTCGAGAACACATTAAAATTAATAATTTGGAAAATCCGCTATTGATTTTTTCGGGACATTCAATACCGATGAAAGTCGTAAAAAAAGGAGATACTTACGGAAAATCAATAGAAAACTCAGCGAAATTAATTTCAGCAAAATTAAATTTAGAATATAAAGTTTGTTATCAATCCAAAATCGGAAAAGTAAAATGGTTAGAACCCGATACAAAAGAATTATTGCTGAAAATTACCGGTTACAAACAAATAGTGCTTGTTCCGATTAGCTTTGTCAGTGAAAATCTTGAAACAAAATACGATTTAGATACAGAAATTATACCTTTTATTAAAGAAAAATGTAATTTTGAACATATATCGAGAGTACAAATTCCCGTAGTCAATAATTTATTAATAAAAACATATATTAATTTAGTGTAAAAAATGAAATTAAAAAAAGATACTGTAATAATCGGAGCCGGAATAACAGGTTTAACAACCGGTTTGCATTTAAGCGACAAGAATAAAGATTTTTTGATAATCGAGCAAAAGGATAGGGTAGGGGGAGTTATCAAAACGAAAAGTAATGAAAATTTTATTTGGGAAGAGGGACCGAATTCCGCATTAATTTCAAATACCGAAGTTGTTAAACTTTTTGACAGATTAAAAGGAATTTGCGAACCTGAAATTGCTGATGCTAAAGTCAAAAAACGCTATGTTTTGAAAAAAGGCAAGTGGCACGCCTTACCTT
>JAOZMN010000475.1 GCA_029934265.1 Bacteroidales bacterium | reverse complement strand
CCTTGAAATATTTTTAACAACTCAAATTTAAACTTGAGCCTAAATTTATTGAAAAAAGTTATAAATATAAAAAAACTACTTTTACTGTATTTATTTTTATTCTCAGTAAAACTTGTATCTTCACAAGAAGGAGAGGCAGTACATTTTTTATTTGATAAATTTTCAATTTCGCCGGCTTATGCAGGTTATAATCAAAACATTGAAAGTTTTTTGAATTACGAACAAAAATGGGTGGGAATTGCAGGTTCGCCACAAACACAATCCCTCAATTTTAATGCCCCTTACAAGGAAAAAATAGGCTACGGACTAACCGTAAAAAACAAACAAGCCGGAAATTTCAAGCACTTTGAAATAACACCCGCTTATGCTTACAAATTAGAACTTTCAGAAATATTGTTTCTAAGTTTCGGTATAAATGCCGTTTTTTACAAAAATCAGATAGAAATTTCAAAAGTTCATTCGCAAGGTTTCGACCCGCAACTGCAAAATGCAAATTCTTTAAAATCGACCTCCTTTGATGCAGGTGCAGGTATCGTTGCAAATTACGGACGACTTTCTTCCGGAATTACCGTACCATATTTACTTGCCGGAAAATCAAAATACAGTAACACAGATTTGAATTATCAAAAATACCGAAGTTGGACAGCATTTGCATCTTATCCGGTAGTGGCACAAAGAATATTTTATTTCGACCCGACATTTATCGTCAGAGCAGGAGGCGAAAAAATCACATCAAATTTTCATTGGACAACATCATTATTATTCAGATACAAACGAAAAATGTGGGTGGGAGCATCAATAGAAACAGGTAACAGAGCCGGTATTTCGATGGGTGGAGCAATAAGCGATAAAATTATTTTAAATTACAATTATAATTTAGGATTTACCGGAATCGCAGGAGCCTCTGCCGGGACACATAATTTTACTCTCGGTTTTCTTATAAAAAGAAATACAAAAAGAATCGAACCAACAATCTTCACAGTGAAAGAAACCGTTACACAATTAGAAACCAACAACGAAAAAATAGAAGACCTTACCGCACAAATAGATTTAATCAGAAAACAAAGCAATAAAATTCTTAACAAACATAAAATAGAAATAGAAAAACTTAACAAAAATATAGACAGTCTGAACGCCCTAACCGGAAATAAAAATAAGAATCTTTACAAAGCACCTGAAAAATGGGAGAAACCAATAATTCTATCAAACATAAAATTCGGAAAGAACAGCGATAAATTATTTTCTTCTTCCTTTTCAGAAATTAACAAAATCGTTTATTATATGATACAAAATCCGAAAGCAAAAGTGCAAATTACAGGATATACCGATAATCAAGGTTCTTCAAGTTACAATCAATATTTATCCGAAAACAGAGCAAAAGCAATAGCCGCCTACATGAGACGAAGAGGAACAGACCCCGCAAGAATTACATCAAAAGGGAAGGGTGGAGAAAATCCTATAGGTAATAATAATACAAAAGAAGGTAGAGAAAAAAATAAACGCATAGAAATAAGATATAATATTCCGTAAATTTTTTATATATTTGTAAGTCAGACCTTAAATTCTAATATTATGACAAAAATAGCCAATCCGATATACGATGTTACATTCAAATATTTGATGTCGGATAATAAAATAGCCAAGTTAATACTCTCTACTATAACGAATAAAGATATTATTTCGTTAAAATTCAGGGATACAGAAAAAAGATATGATATAGATAAATCAATAAAATATCACCGTTTGGATTTTTCGGCAGAAATAAAAAACGAAAACGGAACAAAGCAAATTATCATAATAGAATTACAAAAAATAAGACTTCCTGCCGATATTTTACGTTTTCGCAGATATTTAGGCGAGCAATATATGAGTAAAGAAAATACTTATATGTTTATAAATGATAAAGGCGAGCCTGAACGGAAAGCAATACCTATCATAAGCATTTATTTTCTTGGTTATAAATTGTATAATATCGAAGCCCCAATAATTCGCATTAACAGAAAAATAACAGATGCCGCTACAAATGAAGAAATTACCGAACCAAACGAATTTGTTGAATGTCTGACACATGAAAGTATTATTATTCAGATACCTTACTTAAAAGAACGCAGAAGAAACGAAACAGAAAAATTATTAGCAATATTCGACCAATCAAAAAAAGTAGATAAAAATGAACATCTGTTAAATATAAATGAAGAAGATTATCCCAAAGAATTCAGACAAATTATCAGACGTTTAACAAAAGTAATAGCCGAACCCAATTTACGAAGAGCAATGGACTTGGAAGACGATATTGTAGAAACAATATATTTTAAAGATATTGCAATAGCACGCAGAGATTTACTTATAGAAGAAAACAATAAAAAACTGGAAGAAAAAGATAAAAAATTAGAAGAAAAAGATAAAAAATTAGAAGAAAAAGATA
>JAOZMN010000098.1 GCA_029934265.1 Bacteroidales bacterium | reverse complement strand
AGATTTTTTTCTTAACGTATTCAAAATTTTGTATTTTTATAACTATACAGGAAGCTTGTAAATAATGAAATCTAATAGAGTTAATATAATTATATGTGAATTTAGTATCAGTTAATGCGTATTATTTGTAGCAAAGTATATTGAATTTATTTAGTTTGGTGAGTTAATAGCCTGATTTACAACAAATTAGCATCTTTGTGATTATGTTTGTATCTGAGGAACAGTTATTTTTGGAATAAAATTAAAGTCTTGGGACATATTCAGTATAGGTTCTGTCGTCATTGAAGATAATAATTCTTTCAGATAGGGAAGAGCTTTGCTGTTTCTTGTTTGACTTTGTTTTGATGTTGTCTTTTGTATTTCTATCGTTCTTGGACTTCTTATTTTTTTTCTTTTTTCTTACTTTTTCTTTTTTCTTTTTATTATTGGTATCTGTATTTATTTCAATTACATCTTCCTTCTTTTTATTTGTATCTTGTAGCTCAATTTTTTCTTTTAGGTTTTTGTTATTACTTAGATCATCATTTTCTGATTTTTCCTTTGATATTGTGATATTTTTTTCAAAAAGAGATTTTTCTTGATTTTTAGGTACGATATACATTTCAGGGTCATCTCTCAGTAACCAATCGGAGTTTACATTTGTAAACTCCGATAATATCTTTTTCAAAACGTCATAACTTGGTTTATTTCTACTTGCCAAAATGTGAGAAACGGTAGAACGTTGTATTCCGATTTTATCTGCAAATTGAGATGAGGAAAGTGAATAGTCATTTATTATTGCTTTTATTTTGTCTTCTATTTTCATCATGTTATTTGTTTTTTATAAGTGGAAGATATTAATTTTCATTTATAAATTAGTAATTCTTTTATTGTCAGTAAATTGACCATGCTTATTTTAGAGTTATTTAAAAATGGCAATTAGTCGTTACAAAAGTAGAATGAGCTTGTTTACAAAGGTATTAAATAAAATTCACAAAATAAAACTTTATTTAATTAAAAATTAAAAATGATGTTCCCGTATAGTGTGTTGTCAGTTGTAAACTCGCACCATCGTAGTACTTTGTAAACAATACTTTGACTTTTATTTTTAATGTTTAGTTTTTTGCTTCGGTTGTTTTGCAGCCCGCTTCAATGAGTAATTTTTATTTATTTATTGCTTCTAAAAGTAAGTTGTATAATTAGGTTACTAAAATTTAACACCCCTCCTGTTTACATTCGTAAATAGGAGGGGTGTTTTTTTGTTCTTTAAATGTTTATATCCCAATGTATATTTCGGTTGAAAAAGTACCGTGTATATTTCGGTTGAAATATACACATATTTTTTAACTTTGAATTTAGTCTCCAAAGTTGGTTAAAATAAAATATTTTAGTGGATACTTTTCAACCGGAATACCGGGTACTTTTCAATTGAAATATACATTTGTCTGTGATAATTATTTATGAGTTGTGCCGGATATTACCTTGGAATTGTCTCTATAAGTTAAAAACTTGATAATAAACAGATTAATGATTTTTAAGCTATATGAAGTATTAATTTAAGTAATTCGTATAAATTATTTATTACAAGATGTTTACAGTATCATATTATGATTTAAGACATCTGTTTTACGTAAAACAATAGAAAAGTTTAAACTTAAGCTTTAAATATAATATCTAAATCATTAATTTTAAGATATTTAAACACTATTTGTGAAGTTTGTTAAAATAATAGATTCTAACTAAATTATTTTCTTATTGTTATTTCCTTTGTTTTTCTTGATTCGTATCATCACAGAAATTGCCTGATTATTTACGGAGAGCTACCTGTATAAGAAAATACCGGTATTTAATAGTCTATATGCAAAAGTCGTGCCTTATAATTATAAGGCATTTTTATCGGATAGATTACTTTGCTTGCAGATAAAAAATTACAGAGATTAGTAAATTAAACTAACCTAACCTTCTTGTAAAATTTGTAATTGCAAAACGAACTACAAACTTATCGGTTTATCATTGTGGAATATTATACGTAAGGCTTATTTTCATTGATGCTTGGTATAATTGTGTTATATTCTTTTAATTAAGAATTGGATTGAGTTTTTGTAATCAGTAATTTTATATTGCCTTATCTAATTTAATATCTAAATTTACGATATTAAATTAGATAAATTTGTGTTGTTCTCTTTATTCAAGAGTTTTGTGGAACTAAGTAACACCCTTCTGTTTACATATGTAAACAGAAGGGTGTTACTTATGTAATTTTGCCAAGTTAGTCTTATTATCTTTGTTTATAATTAGAGTAATAAGTTTTAGTACTCTGTTATTTTGATGTAAATTGCTTGTCTGCAAAACAAAAAAAATATTCTTGTCGGATTATCTAAATAATTTTGTCTGTTTATTATTTTTAAGCTTAGCATCGATAATTATAAGTGCCTGAATATGAGCCATATAAGTATTCTTGTATAGAAATATTTTATACACTTTAAGTGTTAACTATCTTATATATAGTGTTTTAGTTTAAAAGTTTTACGCACTTAGATTTTAATGAATTAGATTGTTAATCAGTTTTCTATCGTATATTAAAAATATAAAGACTTAATGAGCTAAACGAATTTTTGGTACAGGATATTAAGAATACTTAAGATTGTCTAATAATAAACTTCACATTGAGCCTCTGTTGAAGTATTTATGAAAAATAATAATAAAAATAATTTTCGACTGCGATTTTCTATCTGTTTATAGTTGTTTATGTAGTTGTGCAAAATTAATATAATCAGTAAGTTATAAATAAGTGAATGTGAAAAACAGATGGTTATCATTACTGCTAAACCTTTCTACCGGTATTTGTGTGGAATTAATTTTTTTGTCATAAGAAATTTTTCTATATCTTTATCAAAAAAATAGATTTTAAAATTCTAATTTCATTCTCAATTCAGATAAAAAACTTATTCTATGGCAAAAAAGATAAATCACATCTCGGAATCGACTCTGTCTTCTCACGTAAAAAGTGTAATAACAGAAAAACGATATTTTGAAAATGTTTATCAATCGCTGACGCGAATGATTTTAAGCGATACGAAAAAAATAGAAAAAATTTTCGTAAACGGCAGAAATTTATATGATTACAAAGTTTTAAGAGCAGGAGGCAAACATGTTATCGGAATGTTTGACGAAATAAACAGTTTTGTATCTTTTGTTAAAGATGCCGCAGAGGGTGGATCATCGGGGGAAATGGCTTTTGTTTTAATAGGTGAACCGGGAAATGGAAAAACATTTTTCGTTGATCATTTGAGCAGTCTTTATCGCAGTTTTATTGCAAAGCCGGGAAATAGAAGATATTTTATTAAATTTAAAAATTTGGATAAAATCGGAGGATATGGAAAAATTACTTCAATAGAGTCGCAGACTTATGAAGATCCGATTATTTTGGCAATGAATTTATTTGAAGATAAAAATAAAAACATTGAATATATAAAAAAACTTGGAGCAACAGACAAGCAAATAGAGGGATATTACAAAAATTACAGACCGCTTGGAGCTTGTTCCGATTATATTTTTAATCAGATAACGGAATATATAGACGGGGATATAAAAAGAATAGATGAATTTATTGAAATAAAAGCAATTAGTATAAGTGAGTCAAGAGGAACTTTAACCGGAAAATATGCCGCTAAGGATAAAATAACTTCTTCGGCTGTTGATTTGCTTGGCGATGAATCTATTTCTCGATTGCTTCATATTACGGATACCGATAATCCGTATCGTTTTGATTTACGTCGAGGTGCTTTGGCAAGGGTTGCCGGTGGTGGTATTCATTTTGCAGATGAAATTTTTAAAAACAAAAGAGACCTTGTTCAGGTTTATTTGGGTGTTATCCAAAATCGAACTATCGAAATGGAAGGTTACAAATGGCCATTAGACACCTTAATTATAGCGACAAGTAATAATGCGGAGTTCGGTAAATTTTTGGAAGAAAAAGAACAAGCTCCGATAGTTGATAGATGCCGGCTGACTTATATGTCGCACAATACGAATTATAAATTGCAACAAGAACTTACAAAATATGCAATCGGGAGTTCTGAGAAAACTACTTTTAGAGGGGATAAACTTCATACCGACCCGAATTTGAATTATGCAATTTCGGTAGCGGTTACTCTTTCTCGAATGCCGCCTTCGGATAAACTTACGCCGGTGGAAATGATGAAGTTATCTGCCGGAGAAGTTGCCGGAGAAAAAAGTATAAAAACGCTTGCCGAAGTAATAAACGACCTTAACCATGCTCCGGATATTACAAAACGATTCGGACAAAAAGGTCTCGGACACAGAAATTTGGGGCGTGCAGTTCAACTTTTACTTGAACGTTCGGAAACACAGGAAGGAAAATGTATGTATGCAGGTGATATTTTTACTTCGCTCGAAAGTGTAATTATTGATTACGTGCAAGAGCCGGCAGACAGAACAAAATATCTTAACGATTTGAAAATTGCAAAATCTTTACATCGTAAGAATATTGTTACTACAATTTTCAATGCGTATATGGACGAACCCGATGCGATTGAAAAAGATGTTTTGAATTATGTAAATATGGTTATCGGTGTCGATGCAAAAAATCTTGGAAATGATAGAATTTGGACTTACAAAGACCCGCAAACAGGAAAACTTGTTTCACTGAAAATAGATGAGACATTTATTAATAGTGTCGAAGAGCGTTTGGGATTGAAAAATAATGAGCAAAAACAAAGTTATCGAAATACAATATCCAAAATTTACGGTCAGAAAATGATACAAGACCCTAATTATAACTATATGGATAACAATGATTTGGTAAAAGCTGTTACTGATGTAAGATTAAAATCGGATATTGCCGGAGCAGGTAGTTTGGTTGGAGCTTTATCGAATCGTACAAATGATGAAAATCAAAAACTTTACAACAGAATGATAAGTACGATGAATAAAAAACTCGGATATTGTAAAACTTGTGCTCAAAAAACAATAGAATATTTCTGCACGCATGACGATGCAAGTTAAATATGTTTTATAGAAACTTTATACTTTCGTTTTATCAATTTTGAATATTGAGCGAAAGTGTAAAGTTTATTAATATTCTATGAAATATGCCTATAATTATATCATTGTATCATTGAATAATTTTTATGCTGAGTTTATTAAAAAAAGAACTTACCGGTTTTGCCGGCAGTCTGACCGGATATATCGTAATTTCGGTATTTCTTATCGGAAACAGTTTTTTTATTTGGATTTTTCCCGGACAGTATAATGTACTTGAAGTCGGTTATTCCGACATCGGGACATTATTTTTTGTAGCACCTTGGATATTTTTATTCTTGGTACCGGCAATTTGTATGCGACTTTTTTCCGATGAAAAAAGAACCGGAACAATCGAATTGCTTTATACACGACCGCTTACCAATCTGCAAATTGTACTTGCCAAATATTTTGCCGGTGTGATACTTGTGCTGTTTTCTTTATTGCCGACATTAATTTATTTTATTACAATTTATCAAATTGGAAATCCTGTTGGGAATATTGATACCGGAGCAACTTGGGGGTCATATATCGGACTGTTTTTTCTTGCCGCCGTATATGTTGCCGTTGGAGTTTTTGCATCTTCACTTACTGAAAATCAAATAATTGCATTTCTTATTTCGATGTTAATTTCATTTTTTATTTTTGCAGGATTTGAAGCAGTAAGTACTTTCCCCGTTTGGGATACTTGGAGCGGATTTGTAGAATCTGTCGGGATTAATGCTCATTACAAATCTATGAGCAGAGGAGTAATCGACTCTCGAGACCTTGTATATTTTTTGTCTGTTTCTGCAATTTTTATATTTTCTACAAAATTGGTTCTTGAAAAAAAGAAATGATTATTTCCTTTTTATAAATATTAATTATTAAATTTACCGAATAAAATAAACCTTAATTTTTGGGGGTGCCTTCTGTAACAGGCTGAGATTACACCCTTTGTACCTGATACGGATAATGCCGAAACAGGGAATAAAGAAATTTATCTTACCTTTGTTTTCGGAAATTCTCCTGTTTTTATAATTTTTTTATGTATATATATATAAATGAAGAAAAAAAGGAAGTGCCTGAAAGAACTTCTGTAAACGAACTAATTACAATTCTACAACTTTCAGAAAAAAGAGGAATTGCGATTGCCGTAAATAATACGGTTGTTTCAAAAAATAATTGGGCAAATTATTTTTTGAAAGAAAATGATAAACTGCTTATAATAAAGGCAACTCAAGGAGGGTGAATAATTAACAAATAATGAGTTCAGTGTAAAAAGACCCTAAGGGTTTAATTTAACAAAAATTAATAAATATAAATATCTTGTTTATAGATGTTTATTACTTCAAGCCATTAAGGTCTGATTACTGAAAAATACCCTTTATACCTGTCTCAATAATAATATATGAGTTTGGAATAAGAAGACCCTTAGGATTTGATTTAACAAAATTAACAAATCTAAATGTTAGATTTACAGTCTTTTAATTGAAACCTTACGGGTTTGATTGCGAGAAAATACATTTTTTAGACTGAGTTCAAATATAAAACTTAAATAAATGAAAGATAAAATAACAACAAAACCGTTTCCCGGTTCAAAAAAAATTTATGTACAAGGAGAACTACATGATATACAAGTAGCAATGCGAGAAGTTTCGCTTTCCGATACAATCGACCTTGAAAGTAATGTTGTCACTAATCAATCCGTAACAATCTATGATACTTCCGGAGTTTATACCGACCCCGAAATTTCGATAGATTTGGAAAAAGGACTTCCTAAAATAAGAGAGCAGTGGATAAAAGACAGAGGAGATGTAGAAGAACTAACAGAATTATCATCGGAATACGGTCGTAAAAGATTGTCGGATAATAGTTTGGATAGTTTACGTTTTGAGCATATAAACAGAAAACCACTGAAAGCCAAAAAAGGGAAAGTCATTACACAGTATTCCTATGCAAAGCAAGGAACTATTACTCCGGAAATGGAATATATTGCTATCCGAGAAAATCAGCAAATAGATAAATATAACGAGAAAATAAAGCAGCACAAAGGAGAAAGTTATGGAGCAAATTTACCAAAAAGTAAAATAACTCCGGAGTTTGTACGTAACGAAATTGCACTTGGACGGGCAGTAATTCCTGCAAATATAAATCACCCCGAAATAGAGCCGATGATAATAGGCAGAAATTTTCTTGTGAAAATTAATGCCAATATTGGAAATTCGCCAACAACATCGAGTATAGAAGAAGAAGTTGAAAAAGCCGTTTGGGCATTTCGCTGGGGAGCGGATACGATTATGGATTTGTCCACAGGAAAAAATATACACGAAACACGAGAGTGGATTATCAGAAATTCACCGGTGCCGGTTGGTACTGTTCCGATTTACCAAGCACTTGAAAAAGTAAACGGAGTTGTCGAAGATTTAAGCTGGGAAGTTTATAAAGACACACTAATTGAGCAAGCCGAACAGGGTGTTGATTATTTTACAATTCATGCAGGCTTACTTCTCAGACATATTCCGCTTACTGCAAACAGAATGACAGGCATTGTTTCAAGAGGAGGTTCAATACTCGGAAAGTGGTGTATGCACTATCATAAAGAAAATTTCTTATATACACGATTTGATGAAATTTGTAAAATATTGGCAGAGTATGATGTTGGAGTTTCACTTGGCGACGGCTTGCGTCCCGGTTCAATTTATGATGCAAACGATAAAGCACAATTTGCTGAACTTGACGTACTTGGTGAACTTACCGAAGTCGCAAGAAAAAATGGAGTTCAAGTAATTATTGAAGGTCCCGGACACGTTCCGATGCAAATGATTCAAGAAAATATGACTCGACAATTAGAAGTCTGTAACGAAGCTCCGTTCTACACGCTCGGACCTTTGACTACCGATATAGCACCCGGTTACGACCATATTACATCGGCAATCGGAGCGGCACAAATCGCTTGGTACGGAACTGCAATGTTATGTTATGTAACACCTAAAGAGCATCTTGGTTTGCCGGATAAACACGACGTAAAAGTCGGAGTAATAACATACAAACTTGTCGCACATGCCGCCGACCTTGCGAAGGGACACCCTGCCGCACAAGTTCGAGATAACGCAATAAGTAAAGCACGCTTTGAATTTCGCTGGAGAGACCAATTTAATCTTTCTTTGGACAGTGAAACTGCAATAAAATACCATGATTCTACGCTTCCCGATGAAGGAAGTAAAATTTCACATTTTTGCTCTATGTGCGGTGAACATTTTTGCTCGATGAAAAATACACAAGAATTAAGACACCTCGCCGGCAAAAAACTTAAATATTCTGAAGAAGAATTGAAAAATAAACTTGACAAAAAAGCAAAAGAATTTAGAGAAAAAGGAGGGGAAATATACATAGCCGAATAAAAAATGCCGGAAAATATGAAAATTAAGCATCTTGTGTTTAGTATATAAAAAATAAAAATTTATGAAAAAACGACACTTTATATATATAGCAACAGTATCTATTTTATTTTTTTCTTGTAATAAGACTCAAAAACGGGAAAAATCGGAAATGATAGATGCAAGAAGTAAGATAATTGAAGCAAAAATCATCAATAAAAAAATATCCGAAAATAAAAATATTGCTTATCAAAACGCAACAATACTTGGAGATATTAGTTTTATAGATACAACAAATGCAATTATCGAGACAACTGAAAGTTTGAGAAACTATGTTGAAAGTTCCATAATATTTTCCAACTGTACATTTAAAGGAAAACTTATCGGAAGAATTAGTAACGGAAAGTTAATCAGACTTGTAACATTTGATAAAAATGTAACTTTTATTAACTGTACATTTCAAGACGAAGTTAATTTGAATGAAGTTTCATTTGACGGACAAGTAATGTTTCGTGATTGTCAATTTGATGAAAAATCTACTTTTGCCGGTGCCGTTTTCAATAATCGACATAATTATTTTACAGGTTCAAGGTTCTTTAAGACAATTTCTTTCGCAAGTACACGTTTTATCGGTGATGTTGGTTTTATGAATACCGAGTTTAATAAAGTAATTTTTCAATTAGCTTATTTTAGCGAAACAGTACAGTTTGGAGCGACAAAATTTACGGATTATACCGATTTTGGTTCTTGCAGATTTCGGGGTAATACATTTTTTAATTATGCCTTTGTTGTTGATAATCAGTTATATATTAATGAA
>JAOZMN010000474.1 GCA_029934265.1 Bacteroidales bacterium | reverse complement strand
TAGCTTTGTTGATTTTTGTTAAATCAAACCCTAAGGGTCTTTTTATACCGAACTCTTTAATATAAATTTCATGTCTCTTACTGTATATTTTCTTCGATTCCTGCCTCCTGCTCATTCTCTTTTTCTTCTTTTTCAAAAAGTAAAACTTTTAATTTCTGATAAACAAATGCAACGATTAAAAGTAAAACGCCAAGCGAAATAAATGCTACAACTCTTCCGCCCTGACTCATATACCACACGTCCCAAGCAAAAAGTTTGACTATCGTTACAAAGAAAAGTGCAAGTGCGATAAATCGGAAATCTTTAATATTTAATTTTAACCCGAGAATTATCAAAAGAAACGAACTTACTCCCCATAGTACAGGCCACGCAATACGGTGTGCTGATTGTGTAATGGAGCTATGCAATTCATAAAATCCGGAAATGTAGGATTCGCCTGTAAATTTTGCAAATTCGGAATACTCCGAAACAAGCATAAAATTAGTAATATCGACACTAAATACAAATACCGTAATAAATATTGTCAGCCATAAAGACATTCTAGTAACAATGTGTTTTTTATCGAGTATTTTCTTGAACATAAACCAAGTTGCAAATGCTGTAAGTGCAACAAAAACGGTGGCAAGAAGTCGGTATAACATATAAGAATTTTCAACTATTTTATTAAGATAATCATCTACAAGTTCGCCGTAAGAATAGTTGAAGAATGACATATAAACTATAATGCTTATGTAGGAAAGTGCAAGCATTATAATTGCCATAACTTTTTGATGTTTTTTCAAAACCCAAATCATCATTCCGAGTATATACAGGTAATGGAAAACGGAATAAAACAGTGCTACCGGCTCATCTCTTCTTTCAAAATAATAATTCAGATGATAAGTCAATTCCAAAGAAATTGCAAAATACATGAAAACAAGTATTATCAGACCGATAAATGTTTTGTAGCCTTGTGGATTTATTTTATGAATGAATTTAATTTTTTCATCATGTTTTAAAAGCCAAGAATTAATTATGAACGATGCTACTACGGATATACTTGTAATAAATCCTTTATTAAAAATTATATCCATGTGTTCGGACGTGCCTCCGAGATAGATGTTGAAATAAATTGTTTCCCAATCCATAAATAAACTACCGGCGGCAAGAACGACAACAAGCATGGAAAATATACGCATTAATTTTATACCTGTTTTTTGCGACAACCATAACAACGCTACGGATTCAATCGCCCAGAATATTGTAATATATTGTCCGTTCAGTTGGACAGGAGCAGTTAAACTAAGGAATGTAAGTACGACTGCTATAAGTAAGAATATCAGACGTTTATCTATTTTTCCGGTTTTGTATAGCGGGTAAGTTACCAATAAATTAAATACAGCTATCGAAGCAGTGAAAATTCCTTTGTATGTCGGCAGGATTTCTTCAAGAATAAACATTCCGGCGGCATAATACATGAAAGTTGTTGTCAGTAACAATGAAAAATCGAGTACCGTAAATTTTTGTTTGGAAATAACATTGTGCATAAGGAACATTCCGAAGAATATGAAGTAGAATATTGTTGCAAATATCATTGCATCGGCGTAAGGCATATTGGTATCGTACCAAGTAGAGCCAAGCCAGCCGCCGAAAATTGCAAATGTAAGTACAAGTGCAGATATATTTACAATATGCCATTTTTTAAAATAGCCCAAAACGAGCATTCCCAAATCGAGTATTATAATATAGCTGAAAAGTACCATGTAATTTCCTCCTCCGTCGCTTACCAAAATCGGAGATGCAAATCCGCCGACCAAAGCAAAAACCGCAAGCGATTTTTTGTCGTAACCAAGTGAAAGCATTACCGAAAATATCGTAATAATTACAAGTATTACAAAGGCAACAGTTTGCGGAAACAGTTGGTAAAGTTGGTATCCGAGCGATACAGAAGCATACAGAATTGCAAGTCCGCCACCTGCAAGTACGGAGGCAAAAGCTGTATATTTTTTTCGAGATGCGTGTCCGAGTCCGATAAGCAAACCACCGGTGGCAACGCCTATGCCTATTCGAGCGACTTCATTTATCCACTCGTTGTCGATAGCCCATTTTACAAGAAAAATCATTCCGAGTACAAGAATTGTAACAGCTATTTTTACAAGTAAATTTTCACCTATAAATTTCTCGAAATCAGTTTTGCGTTTTGTCTTTTTTTGTACTGTAACTTTGCCGGCAGTTGCATTTTGAGCTTGTCGGATATTTTTATTTTGAATTTCTGCAAGTTTTCTTTTTTCTTGTTCCGAAGTAAGAGCCGGTTCGATGACTTTTTCCTCTCTTATAATTTCCGATTTTTCGGGAATTTCATTAGTTTGTTCCGGCACTTCTTTTATAGTTTCGGGTTCTTTTACCGGTTCTTTTTTCTTTTCCGATATTTTTTGTTCCGGCATTTTTTA
>JAOZMN010000473.1 GCA_029934265.1 Bacteroidales bacterium | reverse complement strand
CCTTAACGAAGAAAAAGATTTTTTGGAAAGAAAAATCAAAAATAATAAAACAGGTACGGAATTATGGAAATTGTTTGTAATATTTTCATTAATATTTATTGCAATTGAAATAATATTGGTAAGGTTTTTGCAAAGAAATAAAGTAAATACTTAAATTTTTTATTTAACATTAAAATTATCATAATTCATAAACTTTTTTTTTGTTTTTAAATTATAATAATTACATTAACACGGTATTATAAAAATTATTACTAACTTAACTATAAAACAAATCTTATTATGGAAGAAAAAAATTACAATCGAAAACAACAATGATTATCATTTGTTGGTTAGCAGGAACTCTTGGTATTCACAGAATGATGATGGGATACAGTAACTGGTGGTTAATGCTATTAACAGCAGGAGGTTGCGGTATTTGGACTTTAATTGATTTAATAAATATCATTACCGGTAAAATGGGAATGGAAGACGGAAGACCTCTTGAAGGTTAATAATTTTAATTTGAAAAATTAAAACTTAAAAAATCCCAAAACTATTTTTGGGATTTTTTTTATTAAAATTATGGATTCAGTGTAAAAAGACCCTTAGGGTTTAATTTAATAAAAACTAACAAATGCAAATATCTTATTTACAGTAATTTACTTCAAACCCTAAGGGTCTATTGCCGGAAATTACCCTTTTTAGACTGACTTCAATTATGCTTAAAAAATTCGATTATAAAATAAAATACGCCGTAATGTCCGGCTTTATTTTCCTATCAACGTACCTTGTTTTCAGGTCTGATTATCCGACACCCGAAAATCATGTAAATTTATGTATCTTTCATTATGTAACAGGCTATCCTTGTACGGCTTGCGGGACAGGTCGTTCTTTGATTTACATGAAATACGGTCATTTCAAAGAAGCACTTTTAACAAATCCGATAGGATATTTGGTACTTGCTTTTGCCGTACTTTCACTCTTATGGATGGGCTATGACATTATTAAGAAAAAAGAAACTTTTTTTAAAGCATTAAATTTCAAAATGCCTACTGTTTTAATAGTCCTTATCGCCGTGATAACAATAATAAATTGGATTTGGAATATTTATAAAGAATTATAAACTAAGTATTTCCGCTAAGTTATTCGCCATTAAATAATTCCAAGATTTTCAGCTAATCGGATAGTTGTTTTTGCACGTTTAACAACCGGAGCATCAATCATCTTTGTACCTATCGAAATTACTCCGAGACCTTTTTTTTGTGCTTCGTTGAATGCTTGTACAATTTTCAATGCTTTTTCAATTTCTTTTTCTTCCGGTGCGAAATATTCATGTATCGGATTTATTTGACGAGGGTGAATACAACCCATTCCTTCAAAACCCAATGATTTTGACACCTTAACATTCTCTATTAAAGCTTGTTCGTCTGCAACATCTGAAAAAACGGAATCTATTGCTTGAATTTTTGCCGCCTTGCAAGCATTTACAATTCTCATGCGAGCGTACAATGATTCTTTGCCTTCCTTTGTTCTTTGAACTCCCATATCTGAAGTGAAATCTTCCAGACCGATAGCCATTGCCACCACGTTTTTCGACGCTTTGGCAATCTTATATGCCTTCTCGATTCCTAAAGCACTTTCGATTATCGGCATATAATATATCGGATATGTAAAGCCGTGTATTTTTCTTTGTTTGTTTACTTCTTTTTCTACCTTTCGTATTTGTTTGGCACTTTCGCATTTCGGAATCAGTATTAAATTTACATAATGCGGTGCAACATATTTAATATCTTCAAGTCCGAGCGGAAGCTGATTTATACGTACCATTCTTTCAGCACCGTAAAAATTCACCGACCGTAAAGCGTTGCGTATCAGAAATCTTGCTTCTTGTTTTTTTTCCGAAGCAACGGAATCTTCCAAATCAAGAATAATACCGTTCGGTTTGTGAACACCGGCATTAAGCATCATCGAAGGCGTGTTGCCGGGAAGATACAAACGAGAAAATCTGAATTGTTCTTTTTCTGTCGAAAATTTATTTTCTTCGATGATTTCCGACAGATATTCTTTATCTGTACTTATTGATTTTTTAATTGCAGCCTCCAATCTTGCCGCAATTACAAAATCAAGCGAACCTGTATCGGTTATGCTGACTTTTGCATTTTTAATTTCAAAATGCTTTATTATTTTTCTGCAAAGTTTATCTATTGATTTTCCGTAAGTTACGGATACTTTACTTTTTAAATCTAATACGATACCGCCTGTTTCCGTAAGTTCAAAGTTTACATAACAGTCAGAACGGACTTTTTGTCCTTTGTTTCCTGCTTCCGAAATATTATTTGTCATCTGTTTTATTTTAAAATTTAACTTTGGTAAAGTTTAGTAAATTAATATTTGTAAGGTCTGCGACCTATTCAATGTTGCTTACTATTCGCAAACATTTATAAATTAGTTT
>JAOZMN010000097.1:4679-9269 GCA_029934265.1 Bacteroidales bacterium | reverse complement strand
CTCACAAATTATCACGGAGTTGTACAAATTTCGGAAGACACAAATTCCGCAGCAGCTACGGCACTCGCAACTCAATATTCCACAGCCTATTACGCATCGGAAGTTGCAATGAAACTTTATCCGGGCGAACACATTTTAATACAAGCCGCAGCCGGAGGGGTCGGGACAGCTTTAACACAACTTGCCAAAAGAAAAAATTGTATAATTTTCGGTACGGCAGGTTCTTCGGAAAAATTAGATTATATTAAAAATCAAGGAGTTGATTACCCGATTAATTATAAAAAAACCGATTTTGAACAATACATAAAAGACATTCGAGGCGATAAAGGTATTGATGCCGTTTTTGATTCTATCGGTGGAAATTATGTGAAAAAATCATTAAATATCCTTGCCCCCGGCGGGAGACTTGCAATTTACGGTGCAGCAAAAATTGCAGGTTCTTCGAGCAAAAAAAGTATGCTTCGTGCTGTAAGAACGCTTATCGGTTTCGGAAAATATCGCCCGACAAAATTTTTCGGAGAATCACAAGCCTTAATAGGAATAAATATGCTTAAAATAGGCGATTTCAAACCGGAAATTTTACAAGACTGTATGCAAAATGTCGTAAAACTATACGAAACCGGCGAAATTAAACCGGTTATCAATAAAATATTCTCTGCCGACCAAATTCAGGAAGCCCATAATTATATTCAGGAAAGAAAATCAACAGGAAAGGTAGTAATTAAGTGGTAAGCAATATTTAAAATGTCTATCCTTAAAATTGAAAAAACATCTTTTTATTTAGTTTTATTCTAAATAATCCCGTTTTCTTTCTATTTTAATTCAGTAAGAAAATAGTACAAACAATTTAGAATGGAAAAATAAGAAAACACACAAGAAACAAACTTTCCTTTCCTACTGATGATGCTATTAAAAAGTCTATATATCTTGTACTTACTAAGATTGCTGAAAAACCGGACACTCCCAATAAGAAATTGAGCTATTATTTTAAACTAATTTATAACTATTTTTAAGGACTGAATTAGGATATAAAAGAGCTAATCCCAAAATTAGCTTTACACACCTTACAGGATAGTGTATAAAAGATATTTTTAGTACAAAATCAAATTGCACCAGTTTTTATCCTATCAGTTTTTCACTAATCTGTAAACCGCTTTTTCCTTCTCCGATGAAACTTCAATAAAATAAATACCTTTAGTTTCTTTTAAATCAATAGAAATTTTCTTTTGATTTTTATAAATTTTATTGGAAATTTCTTTACCGGAAATATCATTAATTTTCACAAAAATTTCTTTGTGAATTGTTACCATATCAATAGAGAACAAGCCGGTTGTAGGGTTAGGGTATAAAGAAATTTCTTTATTGAAAGTACTTTCAATAATTCCGGAAGTTGTTAAAGCGATACATTCGGAAGTTTCGGAGCAATTATTATTGGTAATTATTACTGTATATTTTAAATGAAAATTATTCAAAATTATTAATAGAACGTGCCGACTTATCTTTAACGGAAGTCATATTGTTAGATAAAATTCAAAAAAAACAAGAAATTTCCGATGATGCAATTAAACGTCTTAGGAAAAAGAAACTTATTGAAGGGCGGAAACCCAATTTTCATATATCTTCCGTAATTGCAAATATCACTGATGAAAAATCTTTATATATAAAAAACAAAGGTTTAGATGACCAATTTTATATAAAATTAATTTTGAATTATTTAGAAAAGTTCGGACAAGCCAAAAAAGTCGATTTTGAAGACCTTTTAATGGCTAAACTACCGGAAGTTTTAACAGAAAAACAAAAAATTGCAAAAATAAGAAATATATTACAAGCCCTTAAGCGAAAAGGTAAAGTTACAGTATCAGGAAAAATCTGGACACAAACTTAACCATTTTTTAACCATTTTTAGACGTTATTTAACCATTTTTTAACCATTTTCAGACATTCTAAAAATGAAAGAAACCGTTTTTTTGGGATAAATACCTCATGGATTTCCTTCAAGAATACACTGATGTATAGTATTTTAAAAAATCACCCAGCTTCATTTTCTTATAGAATTTCACAAAAAAAAAAGCCTCTACCAAAGCAGAGGCATAGTTCTTTTAGAACTTCGGCATATAGCCTTATTGTGATAAGATTTCAAAAGGAATTTTTGTGTTAAATCTTATAAGTGCAAAGTTAAATAATATTTTTAATTTTCAATAATATTTTCTAATTTTATTGCATAAAAACACAAGTAGCTGAATTTAGCTTATAATAAAAACAAACATTACATAAAACAAAAATCATGGCAAAAATACTTGGATTAGATTTAGGAACAAACTCAATAGGTTGGGCGGTTGTAGATGAGGAAAATACAGAAATGCCAATTAGAAATAAAGGAGTTAGAATTTTTTCGGAGGGTGTGAAAATTGAAAAAGGAGTCGAAAGTTCGAAAGCAAGCGAAAGAACCGGTTACAGAAGTGCAAGACGAATAAAATTTCGCAGAAAATTAAGAAAATATCAAACTTTAAAGGTTTTAATAGGACACAAAATGTGTCCGCTTACCTCTGGCGAACTTGAAAATTGGAAGCTAAATAAAATATACCCTAAAAGTGAACATTTTAGAGAATGGCTTTCAACACACGAGAATAAAAATCCTTATTTCTTTAGAAACTTAGTTTCAAAAGAAAAATTAAATTTTGAAAACGAGCAAGAGCGTTTTATGATTGGCAGAGCTTTTTATCATCTTTCACAACGTAGAGGTTTTAAAAGTAATCGTTTAGACCAATCGGAAGAAGAAAAACTTGGTGCTGTAAAAGAAAACATAAAAGAATTATCTCAAAAAATTATTGATGCCGGTTGTGATACTCTCGGACAATATTTCCACTTGGAATATACAAAAAACAATAAAATAAGAGACAACTATACGCACAGAGAAGACCATTATCTGAAAGAATTTAAGATAATTTGTAAAACACAAAATTTCTCTGAAATCTTAATCGAAAGTTTATATAAAGCTATTTTTTATCAGCGTCCTTTGCGTTCTCAAAAAGGACTTGTATCCAAATGTACTTTTGAACCGAGTAAAGCAAGAAGTCCGATTTCGCACCCGCTTTTTGAACTCTATCGAATGCTTGCTTTTATCAATAATATAAAATATAAAGAAAGGGAGAACGAAAATGACAATTGTAAATTTGGAAATTGTAAGCAATTAAACAATGAACAGAAAAATGTCATTGCAGACTTATTTTTCAGAAAAAGTAAGAGTCAATTTGATTTTAAAGATATTCAAAAAGCTCTTGAGAAATACGAAAAAAAGAAACTTGTTTTTAATTATAAACACTATGCAACTGTTACTGGTTGCCTGATGAATGCCGATTTAAAAAGTATTTTTGTTGATAAAGATGTTTGGAAAAATTATAGTTTTTCTGAAAAAATGAATTACTATAAAAACATTAATTTTACTGGTCTTAATACAAAAAAAGAAGAACATTTATTTACTGTTTGGCACGCACTTTTTACTTTTGAAGATAGGGATAATCTTATTGAATTTGGAATAAATAAACTTAAACTTAATGAAATACAGGCTATTAAGTTAGCTAATATAAAACCAAAACAAGGGTATGCAAATTTGAGTATCAAGGCTATTCGCAAAATTCTTCCGTTTCTTGAAAAAGGTATGATTTTTACACATTCCGTTTTCCTGTCAAATATGTCTGATGTTGTAGGTGTGGATATTTGGAATAATGAAAATTTACGCAATGAAATTATTAATGGAGTTATAAATATCATTGATTTACACGGATTTGAAAACAAAAGATTACTCGCCGTAAACAGTCTGTTGAAAACTTGTTTCGACAAGCATTATAACTATTCAATAGAAGCAGAACCGGAATATAAAAAAGACATTGAAAAATATCTTAAAAAAGATTTAGGTAAATACATTTGGGATAATACCGAAAATAAGGAAGAATTAATTGAAAAATCTTTAAATGATTTTATTACACTTATAAACAAACGTGAATTTGCACGCATTAAACGAATTGATGAAAAAATATTTGATTTTTTAAAAGGTGAGAATAAAACAGGTGAGATTTTCATGTCTGATGAAAACAATTTTAAAAAACTTTATCACCCTTCGGACATTCAGATGTACAAGCAAGCACGACAATCAGAAGATGGAAAAAAGTATCTTGGAAGTCCTCGTACCGATTCGGTTAAAAACCCAGTTGCTATGAGAACTTTACATCAGCTACGATATTTGGTTAATTCTTTGATAAAAGAAAACATCATTGACCAAGATACAAAAATACACGTAGAACTTGCACGTGAAATGAATGATGCAAATGAAAGAAAGGCTACTCAAAATTGGCAAAGAGACAATCAAAAAAAGAGGGACGGCTATAAAGCTATGATTATTGAAACCTATAAAGCGGAAACAAACAAAGAGATAATTCCAAGTGATGAAGAGATATTAAAATATCAACTTTGGATTGAACAAAATAAAGTTTGTATTTATACAGGGAAACAAATTAAAATTAGTGATTTTATTGGAGCAGACCCCATTTTTGATATTGAACATACAATTCCAAGAAGTCTTTCTTACGATAA
>JAOZMN010000097.1:0-4669 GCA_029934265.1 Bacteroidales bacterium | reverse complement strand
CAATATGAAAAAGCACAGGAGTATTATAACATCTCTTTGAAAATAAAAAAGCAAAATATCCCGACCGTAATGGCAAATTACAATAAAGAACATACATTTTCTACATCTTCCGGGAATTTGAAATGTAGTGCTATACTTCCTATTATCGAACATTGGAAAACAAAATACGAAAACATAAATAAACTAATTGAGCAAAAAGTAAAAGCAAGCAGAGCAGCACAAACCAAAGAACAAAAAGACAATGCTATACAAGCAAGACATAAATTGAGTTTTGAAAGAAACTATTGGCAAAACAAATACAAACGTTTTACAATGCAAGAAGTTCCAAGCGGATTTAAAAACAGTCAGCTTAATGATACTCGAATAATATCGAAATTTGCAAGAGCTTTTATTAAAACTGTTTTTGATAAAGTTTATGTAATTAACGGAAAAACAACTGATGAATTTAAACGGCTGTGGGGAATACCGGATAAAGACAGAGGAAATCATATACATCATGCTATTGATGCGATTACTCTTGCCGGTATTACAAAACAAAAAAATGATTTGCTTGCCAATTATTATAAAGATGAAGAAAAATATATAAAACCAAAATTCAAAAAGCCATGGGATACTTTTACTCAAGATGTGAATAATATTATAAATAATACTCTTATATATCATGTTCGAGATGACAACGCAGTGAAGCCTACAAAAAAGAAACTTCGCAAAAGAGGGAAGATACAATACAAAACGGACAAACAAGGAAAGTTAATTTTAGATAAAAAAGGAAATAAGCAAATTATTTATTTGCAAGGCGACAGCATAAGAGGTAGTTTGCACAAAGAAACAATTTATGGAGCAATTCAGGATAAAAATTATATTCCGAAAGAAAATGATACGGAAATTCCGATAAAATATGTTGTTCGTAAAAAACTGGTTACTGGAGAAGGAGGGTTTAAGAGTGCAAAAGAACTTGATAAGATTGTTGATACAACAGTAAAACAGATGATTTTAGCACAAATAGAAGTAAGCGGTGATTTTAAAAATACCATTGACTCCGGTGTATATATGCTAAAACCTGCAAGAGACAATAAAAACGAAACTATAATTAATAAAGACGGCATACAAGAGTTTGAAAAAGATAAAACCGGACAATTTATAACCGGACATCCAATTAAAAAAGTACGTGTTTATACGCCTTCTGTTACTTCACCATTACACATAAAAAAACACAGAGATTTGTCCAAACATGAATATAAACAAGATATTCATGTTGTGAATGATACAAATTATATAATGGCAATATATGAAGGTAAAGATAATAAAGGCAAAAAAATACGAGACTTTGAAATAATTAATTTACTTGATGCAGCTGAGTATTATAAGACAAGTAAGAGAAATTATAAAAAAGAGTATCCTGTTAACGAAGAGCGTAAAATCAAAAATAATATTGAACTAAATCATATTCTTAATTTAAAAAATGGTTTAAAGATTATTTTGCTAAAAGAAAATGAAAATAATTTTGATATTAATGATAGTACGTGGGTAAATAGTCGTCTATACATTATTAGAGGAATGGATAATGACGGAATTAAATTATACTATCATCAAGAAGCACGGCTAACAACAGAAGTAATAAAGCACATGAATGAATTAATAAATATTGAAAATATTCAAAATAATATTCTTGATAAAAAAGGTAGAATAAAGGTCAGTAAACTTTCAACAGCCAAAGGTGGAGATGTTATAGGCGAGTATAAAAGATTCCCCTATGTCAAGTTTAAGGTTTCAAATTTCAACGCACTAATTGAAGGTATTGATTTTAGACTTACAAATTCAGGTAAAATAATTAATTTAGAAAATGAATATCTATATAATAAGTACTGGGAATAATTATGGTGAAGATTATAAAATACGTTTCACTTCTATAAATTATGATAAAGCATTAGAAGCACTAAAAGCAATTATTGATATAGAAGAAAAACAATATAACGATGCGGTTAATTCTGATTCTTTTGAAGAAATTATAGAATATTCTGAAACTTCTAAATATGAAGGGAAAACTATAAAATATTGGTCGAATGATTTAAGGTGGATTCGTATGGAGTCATTTGTAGATGATAAAATATATACTCCTGAATGGTATAATTAATATTTTATTAACAAGTTTTCAACACTCGGCAAGGTTTTTGTTTTTGTAAATTAAACAACAAAACCTTGCCGATATGCTTAAAAGAACTCTGTTTTTTCAAAATTCTTTTCATTTGTATGTAAGAAACAAACAGCTTATTGTAAAAGATAAAGTTTCAGGAACAGAAAAACTTGTTCCTGCCGAAGATGTTGGATATGTTATATTTGACAATAAACAACTTTCCTACACACAGTCTGTTTTACAATTATTTGCCACAAACAATACGGCTGTAATTATATGCGATGATAAACATTTACCGGTTTCGATGATGCAAAATCTAAATTCGCATCATATACAAGGACAAAATATTGACTATCAAATTTCAGCAAGTCAAGCTCTTAAAAAACAACTTTGGAAACAAACAGTAAAACAAAAAATATTAAATCAGGCAGGTTTATTAAAAAAACTTGGCGAAAATCATATTCCTCTTATTGAATTTGCTCGAAATGTAAAAACAGGCGATACCACCAACAGAGAAGCTGTTGCTGCAAAATTATACCGGAGTAAACTTTTTAAATTATTTACACGAGACCGATACGGAGACCAACCAAACAGTATGCTCAATTATGCTTATGCAATTTTACGTTCGGCAACCGCTCAAGCAATTACTGGTTCTGGTTTGTTATCTGTTTTGGGCATTCACCATCACAACAAATATGATTCGTACCGACTTGCCGATGATTTAATGGAACCATATCGTCCTTATATAGACGAGCTTGTTGTAGAACTTTTCGATAAATACCCAAGCTATACCGAACTTACTACAAAAATAAAGATGGAAATTCTGCAAATATTAACAATAGATACTCAATTCAAAAAAATTAAACGCCCTCTCGGAATTGGCTTATCCATAACAACGGCAAGCCTTGCAAAGTGCTTCCGAGGAAAATCAAAAAAAATACAATACCCCTATATTTAGATTATCGTATCATTTAACTTAATTATGGAACATACACGACTAAACGCTTATAGAATTATGTGGTTATTTGTATTTTTCGATTTACCGGTAGTTAAGAAACGAGACAGGCAACGTGCTACTCGTTTCCGCAAAAGTTTACTGGACGATGGTTTTACAATGATGCAATATTCTGTTTATATTCGCCACTGTGCAAGTAAAGAAAGTCTGAATGTGCATTTAAGACGTGTTGAATTAAACATACCACCCAAAGGATATGTAAATATTTTGTCCATTACCGACAAGCAATATGGCAATATAATAAACTTTTGGGGAATATCCGAAGAAAAACCTCTTGCCAAAGTCCCCAAACAACTCGAGCTATTTTGACTATTCGAGTCTTTTTGAAATATTACAATTAAAAAAATGATATGAAGAAGTGTTTTTTTGTACAAAAGCATTCATTTTTTTAATCGTAATAACTCTGTAATTCAAAGTATATCATAAAGATACATATCAATGTAATATACTTTATTTCCTTTTGAAATCAAACCACAACATAACATAATTCTATATTATACAAGTCCAAAATATACTTTATTTCCTTTTGAAATCAAACCACAACGTCCCAATTAAGAAAACTTGTTTTCATTATAATATACTTTATTTCCTTTTGAAATCAAACCACAACGGTCAAAAAGAGTTCTTACGGCGAAAAAAGGAATATACTTTATTTCCTTTTGAAATCAAACCACAACCTTGCACACTTCCAAACTTCCAATCTAATAATATACTTTATTTCCTTTTGAAATCAAACCACAACTTACACGACAGACGGAACTAACTTTATTTAAAATATACTTTATTTCCTTTTGAAATCAAACCACAACCCATCATGTGTTGTTCGTAAATATGCCAAAATATACTTTATTTCCTTTTGAAATCAAACCACAACCGCACAAAGAACTTGCAAAAGCAGTTATAAATATACTTTATTTCCTTTTGAAATCAAACCACAACCATCTATCCGTTACGGGGTGTGCTTGTCCAAAATATACTTTATTTCCTTTTGAAATCAAACCACAACATAATATATATAGTTTAAGTGGGTGAATAAAAATATACTTTATTTCCTTTTGAAATCAAACCACAACAAACAGAAGAGTTGAAAAATTAAGGGATAAAATATACTTTATTTCCTTTTGAAATCAAACCACAACTAGGCGATGGTGTACTATCAGATACAGACGAATATACTTTATTTCCTTTTGAAATCAAACCACAACTGTAAAGGAGTATCTTCTATTAGAAAAAAAAAATATACTTTATTTCCTTTTGAAATCAAACCACAACGTTATAGAACAGCTTGGTTATGTTGGTACAATATACTTTATTTCCTTTTGAAATCAAACCACAACGTACTCGAAGTTATTACTACCAATACATTTAATATACTTTATTTCCTTTTGAAATCAAACCACAACGTTATAGAACATCTTGATTATGCCGGAGTTAATATACTTTATTTCCTTTTGAAATCAAACCACAACTCTTATAGAACAAGCCGAAAAAAAGGCAAAATATACTTTATTTCCTTTTGT
>JAOZMN010000472.1 GCA_029934265.1 Bacteroidales bacterium | reverse complement strand
ATATTCTGTTTTTAATTTTTCTATAAGAATTTCCGTATTACGATTATAAGTGTATTTTACAATTTCGGAAATAAAAGAATCCTGAAAAATATTACCTTCCGGGAATTCGTCAAAATCGTTTCCGGAAGATAATTTATTTACATCGTTTTTACACGAAATAAACAATAATAATGCCCATAAAAAAATGAAAAAACTGTTCTTCATTTGTATAAAATTATGTTAAAGAATTAATAATAACCCTATTATAAATATATAAATAGAAACTTAGGTTTTTAAAGTAACAAAATTATATTCAAGATATTTAATTTTTTATGAAAAAAATCATAAATTATTTTTATATTTAAAATTAGATAATTATATCAAATTTTATGATACAAAAATACGTTTTAAATGAATATTCGACAAAAAAATAACATTAAAATTAATTATTTTTTGATTTAATAATACAAATCTGTAACTTTACACCGCAAATAAACCTATGAATCAAAAATTATATATAAAATGAAATTGTATTTTTACTTATTTACTGCTTTATTTCTTATTTCCGGTACTATTTTTTCACAGCAAGCTGATTCTGCTTTTAATGAAAGAAAATTAAAGAAAAAAGCAGAAAATTATCTTTATAACGGAATGTATTCTAAAGCGGTAACTCCTTATGAAGAGTTACATAAATTTTCGCCTGAAAACAACGAATATACTTTCAGCCTTGGCTTTTGTGCTTTTAAAGAAGGGAAAGATTATGACCTTGCCATTAAGTATTTCGAAGAAGTAATTTCTAATTTTAAAAAATCAAATAAACTCAGTGACCATACAATTGCTGCTTATTTTTATCTTGGAAAATCATACCATAATTTTTATATGTTTGATAATGCTGTCAATACATATAAAGATGCACTAAATCATACCACCACTGCAGACGGGAAAGAACTTTTGAATAAAGAAATAACAAAGTCGGAAGATGCTCTTGCCATATTTAACAATCCTCGTTCGATGATAGCAACAAGGCTTGGAGTTATAAATTCCAAGTTTGATGACCATACTCCAATTCCAACTGCAAATGAAACGAAAGTATTTTTCACTTCAAGACGATACATAAATCAAGATGATACAAAAGACAAGACCGGTAAATATTTTGAAAATGTTTGGATTTACGATAAAACAAAAGGTCAATGGACAAAACCGGAAAATCTTGGGTTGCCTATAAATAAAGAATTACAACATGACGCAACTTGCGGATTATCTCCCGACGGCAAAATATTGTTTATATATCGTTCTGAGAAAAAAGCATCAGGAAACATTTATATGAGTGAGCTTAAAGACAGCACTTGGACTGTGCCCGTAAAAATGGGAAAAAATATTAATTCGAGAAGAACAGAACGACACGTAACAATAACTGCCGACGGAAATACTTTGTATTTTTCAAGCGACAGAAGGGGCGGTAAAGGAGGCAGAGATATATGGATTTCAAAAAAAGGAACCGACGGTAAATGGGGGAAACCCGAAAACTTTATTTTGAATACGGAATTTGATGAAGAAGCACCCTTTTTATTAGAAGACGGCAATACTCTCTATTTCTCTTCGAGAGGATATAAAGGTATGGGAGAATATGATATTTTTAAAACAGTAAAACAAGACGACGGCTCGTGGGGAGAGCCGCAAAATCTTGGATTCCCTGTAAATACAGTAGGAGACGATGTTTTTTATTTTCCTTTGAAACAAGGAAAAAAAGCGTATTATACACGACGTACAGGAGCGAGTACCGATATTTTTATATCTTATCTTTATGATGACAACGAAGATATTATATTAATGAGCGGTTTGGTAAAAGATAATTATGAATACAATAAAAAATATGCCGTAGAAAGAAAGAGTGGAGACAGTATCTTTTTTGCAGATAACAGAAAAATTATCGGTAAAAAATATATAAGGTCGATAGACAGTGTTCTTATTTCAAAACTTGTTACCGAAAACGGAACTTTTGCAGTAACCGATACGGTTTATTTTGTTCCCGACGATGAGCGTATAGATGTAATAGACGTGGACAATAAACGAACTCTCGATATTTACAGAACTAATTCGGATATAGGTGATTATGTTTTTGTATTATATCCGGAAATTAATTATAAAATATATTACACCGCTCCCGACCACGTTTTTGACACAGAAAATGTTACCGAAGTAAAAACATCAAAAGAGAACAGAATAAAATATGATGCAGTTCTTGTAAAAATAGAAAGAGGTAAAACTGAAAAATTTAAAGAAACTCCTTTCGATGAAAACAGTGATAAACTTGTACCATACACAGATGTAGAACTTAGCCTGATAGAAAAATGTCTTAAAAAATACCCACAACTTTATGTTAGTTTTTCAACAGAATATACAAGTGAGGGGAAAATTGACCAACTTTCCGAAAAAAGAAAACAAAAAGCTGTCGAGTATCTTACAAGCAGAGT
>JAOZMN010000471.1 GCA_029934265.1 Bacteroidales bacterium | reverse complement strand
CCTTAGGGTTTTAAGTAACAAACTGTAAATTAAATATTTAGATTTGTTAAATTTTATTAAACCAAACCCTAAGGGTCTTTTATACCGAACTCACATATCATTCAAATTAATTTCTACTTTTTCAAAAAACTTGCCTGAACTCAATAATCTTTTAAGGCTTAAAACCTCTTCAGGACTTCCAAGTACGAATAATTTATCTTTGTTTCGTATCATTCTGTTTCTTCCGGGGTTGAAAACATATTTTCCGTTTCCTTGCTTTATTCCGATTAAATTTGCTCCACTGACTTTTCTTATTTCCAATTCGCCGACCGTCTTGTTTATAAGGCAGGTAGCAAGGTCTTCGCAAGATATTTCGTCAATATTTACATCAACTCTGTTACGAATTGTCAGCATTTCAAGAAATTCAACCACGTCAGGATTTGTTACAAGTTTTGCCATTCTTGTACCTCCAACTTTATCGGGCATCATAACGTTATCGGCTCCGGCTCGGATAAGTTTATTGTAACTGTTGTCGTCGGAGGCTCTGCTGATAATAGTCATTTTTCGGTTTATATCTCTTGCCGTAAGCACAATCAAAATATTATCTCCATCATTCGGAAGTGTTGTCAGCAATGCTTTTGCATCGAGTAATTTTGCTTTTAAAAGGCTTTCATCATGGCTGGCATCTCCTTGTATATAAATGAGTTTTTCATCTTTCATTAAATCTTCATTGATGTCAAGTTCTATAATTTTTTTCGATTTTTCAATAATTACAACGCTTTCGCCGTAAGCAAGCAATTCGATAACGGCTTGTCGTCCGTTACGTCCGAAACCGCACACTATTACATGATTTTTAATTTTTTTAATTTTCTTTTTCACAATATATAATTTTAAATACCTTCTGTAATCGCCGTCGATTATAAGGTTTGTTACTGCGGTCATCAAATATACAAAAAAACCGAAACTTATAACTATAAGTACCGATGTAAAAACCATTCCTGCTTCCGACAAAGGTTTTACAAGTCCGTAACCTACGGTAGTCATGGTTATGATAGTCATAAACATTGCCTCGAAAAAGGAATATTCTTCAATTATCATAAATCCGCTGACTCCTATCATCAAAATAGAAATAAGAATCACAAACGATAAATATATATTTTTTAAATCTTTTATCATCTTGATTTACAGTAAACAGTGAACAGTTATCAGTAAACAGTGAACAGTTATCAGTGAACAGTGAACAGTTATCAGTGAACAGTGAACAGTTATCAGTGAACAGTTATCAGTGAACAGTTATCAGTAAACAGTGAACAGTTATCAGTGAACAGTTATCAGTAAACAGTGAACAGTAAAACAGATAACTATTTACTGTTTTTTATTTATGCGGGTTGTTTTTAATATAGAAAACAAAATTTTTGATATTTCATCATTATCTTTAAAAATACTGTTATAAGTTTTATTGTCAATGTATCCGGAATCTTTTAACAAAGACAGCCAATATTTCGTTTCTAAACATTCTTTATAAGCTATGCTGATTTTTGCTGAAAAATCTTTTTGTGAAATTGCTCCGTTTGCTTCCGATATATTTGCTCCTATTGAAGTCCCGCAGCGTAAAAGTTGTTTTGATAATATATATTCTTTTTTATTTTTTTGTAAATATTCAAATGCCTTTATAATTCTTAAAGCAAAATTATAAGCTTTATCATAAGCAATACTTTTATTTCCTATCATAATTCCATTGATAACTGTTCCCTGTTTACTGATAACTGTTTACTGATAACTGATAACTGTTCAAAAGTTTGCTTCCTATTCTGCAATTTGTACAATTATTTTTTGTGCAATATTCGTTAAAAAGTTGCAAAAGTGCTTGGGAATCAAATGTATTTTGTGGTTTTATTCCGATTTCTTTCCATTTTTTTATTATTGAGTTTTCTTCGGGTTTTATTTTTTCAAGAAATTTGATTGCTCTGTTAATCGTCGCTTCGTTATCGGTATTTTTTCCGTAAATAAACAGAAACGGTACAATAGTATTAATAATAACGGTCTCTATTGCTTTTTTGCCTATAATTTTTGTTTTTTGCGAACTTTCTTTTCCGAAAGTATAATGAGTTTGCCAATATTCAGAAGCCTCAACTTTAAAAAGCTCTGTAATCTTTTCAATTTTATCTGATTGTATAGTTTTGGAAAACAAATGTTTGGACTTATAAATAAGATTTGCAAATTGCGATATTCTTATTGTCGGAAAATTTTGCGGACGTAGTCTTAAAAATTTCCATTGATGTTTTTCCAAAGGTTTAAGTTTATATTTTGCTTGCAAAAATTTATATTCTTTATAAAGATTTTGCTCATAACTATTTGTCGAATTTTCATCTGTAAAGCCTGCCTGTCCGAATAATAAAGCTTCGATTTGCGGAAGACTGTTTTTGTGTTTTCCAAGTATTTTCAGGGGAATTGATTTTGCTAATCGCTCGAAT
>JAOZMN010000470.1:296-2456 GCA_029934265.1 Bacteroidales bacterium | reverse complement strand
AAATTAAATATTTAGATTTGTTAATTTTTGTTAAATCAAACCCTAAGGGTCTTTTGGGACCGAACTCTTTTATTTTTTTTCAGGATATAAATGAATCGTGAAATACACATACGTGTATATATTAACACGCTCGTAGTTAGTGTTATAAGTGTTTATTTTATTATAAATAAATTATTTATAATAAAATAAATAAAATGTTAGTATTTAAATGAAATTTATTATTTTAAAATTTTTAGTTTTATTTTATTGGCAATAAGGTACATTACCGGGACTACCACAAGTGTAAGAAAGGTTGCAAAAGTCAAGCCAAAAATTACTGTCCACGCCATCGGACCCCAAAAATCGGCATTGTCGCCTCCGAAATAAATATCCGGATTTAATTTTTCAAGAAAGCCTCCGAAGTCAATATTCATTCCTGTAGCCATTGGTATTAAGCCTAATATGGTAGTTATCGCAGTAAGTAATACCGGACGTAATCTTGTTTTGCCGGCTTCTGTAATTATATTTATTATTTCCGATAAAGGTAAATTTTCAGTATCTCCCAAACCAAGTTCTTCTCTTTTTCTTTTTTTCAGATAATCAGTATAGTCAATTAATACTATCGCATTATTTACTACTACGCCGGCAAGTGAAATTATTCCGATACCTGTCATTATTATAATAAAATCCATGTTAAAAGTTGCAATACCGCCAAGTACACCTATCAAACTAAAAAGTACACTTGTCATTATGATAAATGGTTTCATTATCGAGTTAAATTGAGTTACCATTATTATCATTATCACTGCAACCGCTATCAGCATGGCATTTTTAAGAAAATTTGTTGCTTCTTCTTGGTCTTTTTGCTCGCCTGTTATTGAATAACTATAGCCGTCTTCAAAATCGTACGATGCAAGAACCTTATCTATTTGCCGGTTTACTTCTGTTCCGTTTGCTCCTTCCAAAAGGTTTGAGTATAAGGTTACTACCCTGTTATTATCAATTCTTTTTATTTCGCCGTACGAACTTGTAAATTTAAAATCGGCTACAGCAGAAATCGGTACTTTTACAAATTTTCCTTGTTTATTTCGGAAAATAATTATCTGATTCATTAATACATCTATATTATTTCTATATTTTTCAGATAATTGTATTTGTATCGGATATTTTTCTTCGCCTACTTTAAAATCTGTAATTTCTTTTCCGAATAGAGCCGTACGAATTGTACTTGCTATTTGCCCTGTCGATAAGCCGAAACGTCGAGCTTTCTCTCTGTCTATATTTACTTGTACTTCCGGTTTTCCGAAGTCGAGGTCTATTTTTAGTCCCTCTATGCCGAAAATATTTTTACTTTCAATTTCTGTAAGTACATTTTCGGACAACTCGAGTAATTTATCAAAATCTTCTCCGACAAGTTCGATATTTACCGGTTTACCTGTCGGCGGTCCCATTCTGTTTTTTTCTGCGGAAATTATTATTCCGGGATATTTTCCGACCAATTCATCGGACATTTTTTTTAGTAAATCCGATGTCAATTTGCCTTTTCTTAATTCAAAATCGACAAAATTTACAGATGTTACGGCTTTCTGAGGTGTATTTCCTATAAGCATTTCATTTTCTCCGACAGCACCATTTCCTACTGTGGTAAGTACGGACTCCGTAATATCTCGAAAATCGGAGATGTCAATTATGCGATTAATATCTTTTTCGATAATTTTTGCGACTGAATCAGTTGCAGTAATATCCGAACCGATAGGAAGTTCTGTTTTTATCACTAAAAATGTTGGCTCGTTTGCCGGAAATAAATTTACCTGAGGAGCTCTTATTCCAAGCAGTGCAATAGTCATCAATAATAATATAAATGTTCCGGACAAAACCCAAAGAGGCTTTTTTCCGCTAAGGGAAAATTTTAAAATTTTCAGATAATAATTTTCAAGTTTCACAAGCAAATTACTCTGAAACCAATGTGATATATCATAAAAAATAAAATAATTAAATAAGGTTATTATTATAGCAATAATTGACAAAGTTGCAAGTTCGGTTACGCCGAATATGAATGAAAAAATTGCAATTATCAAAAATATTCCGGAAATTATCAGACTTCTTTTAAGCGGTGGTTTTCTTTCGGGTTTCTTGGAAATTGCCATTGTCAGCACCGGAATAATTACGAGTGCCACAAAT
>JAOZMN010000470.1:0-286 GCA_029934265.1 Bacteroidales bacterium | reverse complement strand
AGGACTACTATTAATGTCAGCGGTAAAAATTTCATAAATTTCCCCATCATTCCCGGCCAAAACATCAGCGGAATAAAGGCAGCAAGTGTTGTTGCGGTTGAAGCGATTATAGGCCAAGCAATTTCGCCTACAGCATACCTTGCGGCATCAAACGGTTTGTAGCCTTGTGATATAAAACGGTGTATGTTTTCGACTGCAACTATCGCGTTATCGACAAGCATTCCGAGTGCGAGAATCAGTCCGAAAAGTACCATCATATTTACGGTAGAATCCATGCTGTTAAGTA
>JAOZMN010000469.1 GCA_029934265.1 Bacteroidales bacterium | reverse complement strand
TTCCAAACCACTGTTTGTCAGTCCGACCGGTCTTGATATTGAAAAATATTCAGTGAAAAATATTGAACTTGAATATCCCGTTTTTTATCATCTCGGCTCGCTGGATTGGTTGCCAAATACGGAAGGACTTTTGTGGTTTCTCGAAAAAATATGGTCTGTAATTTCAAAAAAATATCCTAAATATAAATTTGTAATTGCCGGACGAAACGCTCCGTCCGATTTTATCGAAAAAATTAAAAAATATAATGTAGATTACAGAGGAGAGATTGAAAATATTGTTGAATTTTCCCGCCGACAATCAGTAATGATAGTTCCTTTGCACTCCGGAAGCGGTATGCGAATTAAGATAATCGAAGCTATGGCAATGGGCAAACTTGTAATTTCAACAAGCAAAGGATTAGAAGGAATTAATGCAAAAAATTACAGGGAAATTATTAAAATCGACTCCGAAAAAAAATTTATTGAAACGATTTTTAATATTATTGAAAAAAAAATCGACATTAGACCAATATCACATAATGCAAAGAACTTTATTTCAAAAAAATTTAATAATATTGCAAACTGTAAATCTTTAATTAATTTTTATCAAAGTACGAAAAAATGAACATTGAAGTAGTAAAATCCAAAATTCACAAAGCAAGCGTTACCCACGCAAACCTCCAATATATTGGAAGCGTTACCATTGACGAGGCATTAATGAACGCCGCAAATATTATTGAAAACGAAAAAGTACAGATTGTGAATATAAATAACGGTGAACGACTTGAAACTTATGTAATAAAAGGGGAGAGAAATACAGGAGTTCTTGCTTTAAACGGTGCCGCAGCCCGCAAAGTTGCTGTTGGAGACGTGGTTATAATAATGTCTTATGCAAGCATGGATTTTGAAGAAGCAAAAAACTTCAACCCCTCACTTGTCTTTCCTGATACAGCAACTAATAGGATTGTATAATTCGAAAAAATAATACAAGAAAAGGACGAATCTACTATATCTAAGCGGAGAGTTTTCTGAAACTCTCTATTTGTTTATCTGTTCATCATCTTTCTCTTCATTTTTATTCTTTCGCTCTTCGTCCTTTTTTTTTGAGTCCTCAGAATGTTTTACTGCAAGTTCTCTGTGGAAAATTCTGTCTTTTTCCTTTACAGCTTGTTCCGGATTTTCAACTTCGTTTAATTGTTTTTCTATTTCTTTTTTTATTTCATTTTTTAAAGTTTTCGGTTCTATTTCTTCTCCGTATCGTCTGTTTCTGAGCATTAATCTTAATGCTTTTACAATCTTATCGAGCTTTATTACCGAAACCGGTTGTGCTTCAAGTTTTGGAATTTCGGTAATCAGAGTCAGCGAATCACTCGACATATTTGTCAGTTTAAAAACTTTTACCTTCCCGATTTTTTCTTCTTCGTTGTCGATAAATACTTCCGAAAATCGTTCTTCATCGTTTCTTATGGAAGAAATATCATCAAAAAAATATTCATTTGTTCTTTCGTCCGAAACTTCTTCGTTCAGCCAATCGTAAATGCAGGAATAAAAACTGATATAATTATCGGTAAGAATCAGAATTTGAACTCTCCAAATCGCATAAGCAAAAGTTCCGTTACCGGCTTGTCTTCTTAATATTGCTTCCGATTCAACATCATCTACTTGCCAGTAAACAGGGTGAGGAATAATAACTATATTTTCATTTTTTAATTGACTCTCATTAATTTGCAACTGCTCCAATGCAATAGGTTTGATAATTTCGTTCAAATCTTGTTTAAACCATATATCAATATCATCATCGAGCGGACGGTTGAAAAAAGTTTTTTTGCCGGCAATGTAAGGTCGAGCCCACAACCAAAACGCAAAAACTCCTATCAAAATAAGAATTGATCCGGCAAGTTGTACGTTCTGAAAATAGGTAAGCATTTCCATCAGCAACAGAAATGCCCCTGCCGCTACAAAAAAAGAACCGTATTTTGCGGCATTTCTGAATGAAGGATATTGTGCTTCGTAAACTTTGAAATAATTATTAAGAAGTCGTTGCTTATTCATTCTATATATTTTTGCAAATTTAAAAAAAAAACTTAATATGCAAGGATACTTTACATATTAAATTATAAAGTCTTCGACCTATCTAATGGGAAGAGGTAAAATCGTATTTGTAATGTACTGACAATATGATTGTTATGTAAATTTGAATGTAAAAAAACTTATTTAAAGGTACTTACGATGTTCTTACTATTAAAATATTATATCATTACAGCACTTTTATAATCATTAAAATTATATGCAAAAGAATATTTTTTTTATGAAATATACATAAATTTTGTTATTTTTGTTAATTCAGTATGTTGAAAATTTATTTAAGATATTTTTTAAAATTTAGAAATCTGCACTTATGTACATAGATAAGATTAAAAATTTTGCGTATTCAATCAAAAGTCGTGATTTACAGAGTTTTGAAAACGATTTATTAT
>JAOZMN010000468.1 GCA_029934265.1 Bacteroidales bacterium | reverse complement strand
TCGAGAAAATCTACTTTTTATACCGAACTCTTTAATTAAACAAAATTTATTGAATTTCAGATAAAACTTTATTTTATAAATTTCAATATAAGTCTTGTTTATACCGAAGAAGTTATATTTATACTAACATTAAATTCAAATGATATTTGAATTGATAAATATTATAAATTTGTTTAATAAAATAGATTTAGTAACATATAGCTTTTCAAAATATTATTTTTTGAAACATTTTAATTGATATTGATTTGATTGTTTTATATTTTTGTAAAAAATGGGTAAAAGAATGTCGAAGTTTTTATCAAAATTATGTTTAATAAAAATATACGCACAATGAAAAAATCAGTATTATTAATAATCAGCTTTTTATTTTTTGCGGGGCAAGGATATTCTCAAATTGTTTTTGCCAATGATGATTTCGACACACCTGCTAATTGGACAATAAATACCGTTGAAGTAGCTCCGGTGAGTTCGGTAATTCCCGGAGCAAATACTATTCAGGTTTCCGGCGATGCAACAGAAGATAATCGTTGGATAATAAATAGTGTATATGCTCAAACTCAATATGTATGCTTGGGTTATGATTGGAATACCGGAAATTTAGATGTGCCAGCTCAACCTGTCGATATTCCAAGTAACAATACAAACTATTTACACATCTCTTCCAAATGTGCCATAGATGCGGGAGAGCTTGCTGCAAGCAGGAATAATAAACTTGCAGACGACAAGCGTGTTTTTGCTTCAATGAAATCAGTTATAGCCTTTAACACAGTAGGTTATTATTCTGTTAATTTATCATTCTGGAGTCTTCAGGGTGCTGGAATGTCAGTATATTACACTATCGATGATGGAGTTAGCTGGAAATTTCTTTCAGATGTAAAAAAAACTGTCTTGTGGGGGGAGAATATTATACACAACAATGATTTTGATAATCAAGCAAGTTTAAGATTTGGCTTTTTGTGGGACGATGCGGAAGGTGGTGATGTCATATTTCCTGCTATTGACGCCCTTCAATTATCAGTTCCATTTTTGTCATGCAGAGCTTATTCTGATCTAACTACAACTTGTAAGGCAACAGAGGATATTGTAACTTTTACAAACTTGAGTACTCCGGAAAATGCCGGAGTAGCATACTCATGGACTGTTACTCCTGGAACTGACGGTGTCGATTGGCAATTTGTAGGTGGAACAACGTCGTCTGATAAAGAACCTAAAATACAATTTTTGAATAATAATGTTGCCCAGAACACATATAATGTAAAACTTGTTCTAAGCAGAGTACTAACAGCTGATGCAGACTTGGAACAAAATATTACTATTGAAGTACTTGATGGTTGCCAATGTACAGCAGGAGGAGGAAGTACTCCTACTACCCTTAATAATCCAGCAATAGGCGACTGGACTCATGATGACAGCGGAGGCTCTTTTTGGGATCTTACACCATCTTGTGGGATGTTTTTCATGGAAATGTGTTTTGGCGGTATAAATTTTGATGCAGGTGAACCAGCGGTAGGCCCTCCTATGTATTTACAAACCAATGGAGGGCTGGCAAGTGGAAGCTCGTCCGAACTGATATGGGGAACTGACATAGACTTATCCTCTGCGACATCTGCCGAACTGACTTTTGAATACTCAAACCATGGAGCCGCAGGAGAAACCAATGATTTAGACGTTTATATATCTAACAATGGAGGTGGGGCTTGGACTCTCCTTCAAACATACAATGGAAATACTGGAGCCGCTTGGATACCTGTAACACTTGCCATACCTATCGCACCTACCAATTTTTTAGTAAGCAATTTCAGAATCAGGTTTGTAGGAACAATTCATGTAAACGGAACGGGAGGGCCTTATGATACGGCATTAAGTAATATTATATTGACACAGACAGGCTCCGGTAGCTTAGGTGCAGGACCTTTATCTTCTGTTTCTCTTACTACAGGTAACGACCCTTCTTGTTCCGGGAATAATTTAACTTTTACAAGTGTGGAAACACAACTTGGAGGTGCAAATGTTACAGCTTGGGACTGGAAAGTTGATGGCTCGTCCGTAGGAGCACCAAATCAGGATACTTATACTACAAACACCTTGACAAACGGTCAGGCAGTTACTTGTGAATTTACGACAGACGGCACTTGCACAGGACCTTTTGAATCAATACCTGTTATTGCTAACGTTTCTGAAACATTAACTCCACATGTCTGGATAAAATCAAATAATTCGGGAGGACAATGTCTCGGAACAAATATGCTTTTTACCGCACAGCCTACAAACGGAGGGTCTAACCCTTCTTATAAGTGGACATTGAACAGTGGTGCCACGATTTCCACAGCAACAACTTATTCTACAACAACTCTGGTCGATGGAGATGTCGTAAATTTAGAAATGACATCAAATATAACTTGTCCGGCATCAAATCCGGTTACCGATGATTATACGGCGACAATGTATGATACAACAAAAGTAA
>JAOZMN010000096.1:1418-9323 GCA_029934265.1 Bacteroidales bacterium | reverse complement strand
TTTTAAATTTTAAGTTTGAAAAGCGCAAGGTGAAACCTGTGACTTTAATTGGTCCTTTTCAAATTAAAAAAGATGAGGCTCAGACCTTGCTTAAAAAGATTAAAAAATCTTTAGGTTCGGGTGGAAAATATACACCTGTAAATTTAATCATTACACAAAATACAAGTGCTGTCGGATATTTAACTGTAAAACCTGCCGATGAAATTCACCCCACAATAGTAGAAGATTTAGAAGCACCCGACCCCGAAATTGTAGATGCCGATAATATGCTTCAATACTATTGGGTACTAAAAGCAACCGGTTTTACCGATGGTTTGGGAAGTGTTGAATTTTATTACGACCAAACCGACGTAGAAGTAACTGCACCATATGCTGAAACTGATTATATAACAGCTAAAATATTAAATGACGGCACAGGAAATTGGTATAAATTTGATGATATAAGTAAATTTGATGAGCCAAACAAAAAACTAATTTTTGACTTTCTTGTACCTTCCGGAGATATTGATATTTCCGGTGATTATTCTGCCGGAGTTGATGGTTCGAGTTTCTTGGGAGCAATTCCCGATCAAGTACCGTTGTATGCCTCAAAAAGTATAGCCGGAGGAGGTCCTTTTACAGCATTGGATTGGCACACAGCTGATACATGGAGAGTAGATGACGGAACCGGAACGTGGGTATTGCCGTCTTCAATCGGTTTGCCGACTGTTCCGAAAGGTGCGAGAGTAAAAATCATGCCCGGCGATAAAGTTACGACGGCAGTAAATTATATAAATGCCTATACTTCTGAAATTTGCGGAACTCTTAATGTAAATACAACTTTTGGAAATCGTATCGGAAATGTTTATGGAACAGGAACTTTATACACCGAAAGAGGAAGCCTGCCCGCAGGATATTATGAAAGTTTCTTATCCGCAGCCGGAGGGACTTTGGAGTTCGGAGGCTCAACCAATTACAGTATTTTAAGTAATATTACGGAAGTAAATAATATAAAATTCAGTGAAACCGGTAAAAGAGAGTTACCCAATATCGACCTTGTTGTACTTGGCGATTTTACTATAGACGGAACAGATGCAACTCTTGAAGTAATAAACGAATTTGATACAAAATTAGATTTACGTGGTGATATGGTTTATAATTCTGGTAGTTTTGATGCAGGAACAGGAGCAAGTGCAATTGTGGAGTTTAATGGAATTGCCGGAATTCAAACAATTTTCGGAACAGGAAATTTTACAGGTTCAAATGCTTTCAACCATGTAATTATGGATAATATTAATAGTATTTCTTTCGATTTAGATGCCGAAATTGCTCAAACATTAACTTTTCAAGACGGAATAATTAAAGTAACACCTACAAATACACTAACTTTCAGTAATATTTCCGAAACACCGATTTCCGGACACGGAAACACTAAATTTATTGACGGTGCAGTAGTGAAAAACATAAATACAGGTGGTGATTTTATTTATCCGATAGGAAATTCAAACCGATACGGAGAATTTTTAATCGAAAATGTTACTTCAATAGGAAATTTTGAAGCACAATACTATAATGAAAATCCGAACAACGCACCTTATAATTACGACCCTTCAGCATTTCTTGCTCCTTTACAACTTGTAAGCGAAAATGAATTTTGGAGAGTAAACGCAACAAATGCCGGACAAACACCACTTGTAACTTTGCGTTGGGACGCTTTAAGCGGAGTTTCCTCCGATGCTACCGAAAGACAATCGCTCAAAGTTGCAGAATGGATAGCCGGAAATTCTCGTTGGGAACGTTCGCATACAAATATTACAGCTTCCGGAACCGCAACCGCAGGAACGCTTGGCACAACACCGACAACTCAAAATATTTCAGCCGGCAACCACTATTTTACGCTTGCTTCCGAGTTGTTGAAAAACAATACTTGGCAAGGTGATGTCGTCGCAGACGAAACTAACTGGAATAATCCTAATAACTGGACTCTTGGTTCTGTGCCAAATAGTATTACTGATGTAACAGTACCTACAAATCCGTCCGGAGGAGCATTTTTTCCGATAATTACAAACACACAAGAAACTCGAAAATTAACTATCGAAGCATTGGCACTTGTTACTATTAATGCAGGAGGCTCATTAACAGCTTCCGGCGATTTACAACTCAACGGTACTTTGACAATCACATCATCAACTACAAACGGAACTTCCGGTTCTTTTATCGACAACGGAACTATCAATATAGCCGGTGGTAAAATGATAGCTGAAAGATATATAAATGCTCGACAATGGCACGAGGTTTCTTCACCGATAAAAGCAGGAACAGGAAATAATACAAGTGCAGTTTTTACAAGAAGTCATTCTTCCGGAATGTTTAATACCAATTTGTTGATATATAATGAAGCTCTTGACTTGGACGGAAATCCGGCAACTACGCCGACCGGTCCCGACATTGCAAATTACGAAAATTTAAAACTCGCAGCAGGCTGGAGAAATTATCATAACGGAGCCGGCGGTGCGGATAATAATCTTATCGAGAATAAAGGTTATATGTACTGGACAGATGAAAATAAAAAAGTTGTATTTTCAGGCGAACCGGCAACGGGAACTTATAATGCAACCGGACTGACTCTTACTTCCAACGACAAACTTACAGGCGAAAGTTTTCCCGCAGACGGTATCGACCCGCAACTTTATGACGGTTGGGAAATGCTTGGAAATCCTTATCCTTCGAGTATCGATTGGGATTTGATAGCAGCATCGCAACTTGTAAATGTTGATGCCGGAGTTTATGTGTACGACGGCGACCAATATTCAGGATATATGAACGGTATAGCAGTTATGAAAGGTAACTTAAATCGCTATATTGCACCGATGCAGGGCTTTTTTGTTCACGTAAACAATACTGCCGGCGGAACGGTCGGACTCAACAATTCAAACAGAGTTCATAACAATACTGCTTTCCTGAAAAGCGGAGAGCAACGCAGACATGAAAACCTCTTAAAACTCAAAGCCGAAGCGAACGGATTTTCGGAACTTACCGCAATTTATTTTAAAGATAATGCAACTTTAAATTATGACGGAAATTATGATTTGCTGAGAAATTTCGGATATGATAAAAAAGTACCGAGCCTATATACGCTGACAGTAAACAAAATTGCAATGTCTTTGAATGGTTTGCCGTCTTCCAAAATGGAAAATATGAATATTCCGCTTTGTTTCGATATGAAAGCAACAAATGGAGTAAAAATTTCAGTAGCTGAATTTAATGATTTTGAAAATCTGCACGTTTATTTGGAAGATAAACTTTTGAATAAAATGATAAATTTAAGAAATACGAAAACTTATACTTTTGATTATTCCGGAGGAAAAAATGAGACTCGTTTTGTTTTGCATTTCGTTAAAAATACGGCACCGGAACTGATTACAAATATTAAAGATATTATCGGTAAAGAAGACAAGGAATTAACTTTTATTATCCCCGACAGTACTTTTATTGATATTGATTTGGGCGATAAAATTTCGTATAAAGCAACGGTAAAAGGAAAAAACGAACTTCCGTCATGGCTTAAATTCGATAAAAATTCAATGATTTTTACCGGTACACCGGAAAATAAAAATGTCGGTAAAATTGATGTTATTCTTACAGCAACCGATATTTTCGGAGAAGAAAAATCGGATAAATTTCAAATAGAAGTTCTTAATGTAAATGATGCTCCGGTTTTGATAGTCGAAATTCCCGATGTAGAAATACTTGCAAATAAAACAGAACATTTTACAATTTCCGAAACTGCATTTACAGACATCGACAAAGGCGATATACTTTCTTATACCGCCGAACTTGAAACCGGCGAAAAATTGCCGAGCGATATAATATTTAATGCTTCGGATATGAGTTTTACCGTATTGACAAACAGGGTAGGGGGGGTAATGCCGGTACGAATTACGGCAACTGATCTCGCCGGAACAAGTACAAATGATGTGTTTGATATAATCGTACTTGAAAACGGTGTCAGTGATTTGGACGAGAACAACAAAATTTCGATAAAAATTTACCCTAATCCGACAAGCGGAATTTTATTTGTAAAACTTCCGGAAAACATACTCGAAAATTCTATAATATCTGTAATTGATATTTCCGGAAAAATAATTGTTAAACAAAATGTCGGAAAACAAATAACAAAATTTGATATTTCAAATTATTCTTCCGGAACTTATTTTATAAAAATTAAAAATGGAAACAGGCTTATCAGTAAAGTTTTGATTAAAGAATAATGTTTTTTGTATAATACCGGACTTGCATAGTTTGGAGCAAAATAAAAAAGCGTAGACAAACTACGCTTTTTTATTTTCGTTAAGCATCGGTGATATTTTTGGTTTTCAAGTTTGCCTTATGTGTAATATCGTGCCACGTTTAACGATTATGATATACAAAATAATAATCGCTAAAAATATTTTAACCCCGGGCATTCTTCAAGGTACATTTCATATTCGTCCGGATATTTTTCTCGTAAAGAGATAACGGCATCATTTACGGTTTTATTATCTTTAAATCTCATAGTATCATTTATAATACTTGACATTATGTAATTTATTTTTGCCTTTGTTTGCTTGTTTTGGGTCAGTTCGAGAGCCTTTTTCAGGTAATTTATTGCAGTTGTACAATTTCTGTAATTATCGTTTACTTTTTTGTTGTAGCCGGCATAATCCAAGCCTGTTCCTGTCGAACTCCAACCGTAAGAGCAATAATACCAATGAGTTCCAAAGTATGACATATTATAATATACATTGCTGATTAAAATTGCCGTTTCTGCTTTTTCTTCTCCTTTTGTACTGTCGTATTTTTTAATTTTCGATATTAATTTTTCGGTAAAAAACGCTTTATTTACATAAGAAGAGTCGGCTTTGAACATATAATCAGGTTTCACTTTTTCCGAAGAAAACGGGTTTTGAGACAAATAATATTTATATTCGTTGTTTGTAAACCAAAAGTTTTTGTCTGCCTTTTTGTAATATTCAAGAGCTTTTTCGAGATTATTATTTCTTAATTCGATTGTTCCTTGCAGGTCGTAATATTCGTCTTTGATACCTATCATATTTTCACCGAGAAGAAATTTATCGAGATTACTTTTATTCGGATTTTCTGTCATTTTTATAAATTTTTCTACTTCCTCGGCAGAAGCAAAATCGTCCAAATATAAAAAAGCACTGTTGTATTCCCACCAACGACTGCCCCAACCACTGTGAAGCGACAAATCCAAATTTAAGAAAGCACCGGCTTTTGCATACATTTTTTTGCTGTGATATGCTTGATGCAGAGTGAGTGTCAGGTTTGTAAAATTTTTATTTTCTTTATAATTATTTTTTTTATCGAGAATTAACCAATTTATATCTGTCCAAATTTTGTCTTCAAATTTTTCATCGTATTTTTTTGCGGCTGTTAAATTTACAAGAATTTTTGTATAGTGAAGTTGTATTTGTTCTTTGTGAGTTTTGATATTTTTTTCGGCTTCGGAAATATGTTTTTTTGCTTTTTGGGGTTCTTCATGCAGAAAATATAAATGTGCAAGTATTAATTGTATCCTGCCTTTATTTTTTATTTTCGATGATTTAAGAACTGAATTTTCCATGAAGTTTATAAAATCGGCAAGGTATTTAAAATCAGTTTCATAATTTATGGAAATGGCTTTCGAAGGTTCGTTCCAATACAGAATTGCGGGTTCTGAATCAGTATATTTTCGAGTAAGCAACCAATCTTCAATTTTGTTTAATTCCCTGACAAGCAATGCTGTAAATAATTTTGAATTAACATCGGTTTTCGCTATTTTTTTAAGTGCGGACAAACTTTTTCCCGGATTGCGGAATTGTCTGTAAACAAGTATATTATGATATAAATTTTTGTCTATATTTGTGTTAAGTAAAGAATCGACATATTTATCTTTTATCTGACTGTAAGCATAAAATTTCTTGGCATTACAATTTGTAAAAACCTCTATATAATCAAGTTGTGATTTTTTATCTTCACCCAAATTCATTTCACAAAAAGCAACGTGCGATAAAGCCCAATATTTAATTATGCTTTCTTTGGAATTTCCTGCGAATATTTTTTTGTAACTATCAACTGCTTCTTGCCACAAGCTCGAATATCTCATAAGAACTATTGCTTGATAAGTGTAGCGTTCTTTAAGCGTTCCGTCTTTAGTTTTTTCGGCTTCTTTTTGAGCAATTTTTATTTGTTTTTCAATTTCATTGTAATCGTAATTTATTTCTTCCCAATAGCCTCCGGTTGTCAATAAATTTTGAATATTTTTTGCAAACAGGATATATTTCAGTATATCTTCCCTGTTATTTTTAAGCAAATATCGGGACATCTTATTTTCCGATACTTTTTCGTAACTTTCTGCTTTGCCGGATATTAAACGTTCTAATTCTTCAAATTTAATTTTGTAAACTAATTCGATAATAGAATTTTTATCTACATTTTTATTTAGAATTTCGTACCATTCATCAATATTTTCATCAGGGACAGCATTTTCATTGCTTATAAAATCGCCGTTAAATAAATCACTCGTGTAATAAAACGGCGACAGTCCTTGTGTTCCGTAAGTTGAGGGGGCAAAAATAAAAACTCGCAAGTCTTCCGCATAAGGTCCCCAATAGCACGATTTTGCCGGACTTGCCGAAAAAATCAGTAAAATAATAATAAGGTGTTTTATTTTAAAATTCATTGTCCCATGCTTTTTGAATAATATCATATTTATTATAAATTGATTATATTTTTCAAATCTTTCAATCCATAAAATTATTTCAAATTTTCAATTTCTTTTTTTGTTAAATTTGTCAATTTTATAATTAAATCTATTGGCAAGTCTTCTTCTAATCCTTTTAATGCAGTTTCTTCCATACCTTTTTTAATTCCTTTTTCGATACCTTTTTCGATGCCTTTTTCAAAAGCAGTATTTTTAATGTTTAAAATATCTCTGTAAACATTTACACTTTCTTCATATTGTTTGTATTCATCGGGTTTTAATTTTGCAATTTCAGCGGTTTTAAATAATTTCAGGAAAATTTGTTCTTTCAAAGCCGGCGGTATTCTTTCAAGTTTCGATAAATTTTTCAGTACATAGAGCCATTTTTCAAATTTCGTTTTTAATTCTTTTTCGGTTTTGGTAAATTTAGGCATCTCCAAATAGATGTATGTAAGTTTGTCGTAAAAAACTTTTTTTGTTTCTTGCTCTGTTAATTTAACATCATGTCGATATTTATCCGGGTCGCTTTCTTCAAATACAAAATCGAGAATACCGATTGTATAAACAGATTTTAATTCAAAATTCCAAAGTTTGTCTTTGTTCCTTGTTTGCTCCTGAATAGGGAAAGTTGAGTAAAATACAGTTCTGTCTTTAAAGAATTTTTGTTCGGCTTTTTGCATTTCGACAATAAATTGCTCTCCTTTTTCATTTGTGCAATAAATATCAAAAATTGCTCTTCTATCGCCAACAAAAATCGGTAATTTTTCGTTTGGCAAGTATGATATTTCAGTAATCCGACCTTCTTGGTCTTTAAGTAATTCGTTCAAAAAATCAAGCAGTAAGTCTTTATTTGGTTCTTCTCCGAAAAGTCTTTTAAAACCATAGTCGGTAAAAGGATTTATATATTTTTCTTTCATGTTTTTAATTTTTTTCTTTCAAATTTTCAATTTCTTCTTTTGTTAAATTTGTCAATTTTATAATTAAATCTACCGGTAAGCCTTCTTTTAATCCTTTTAATGCAGATTCTTCCATACCTTTCTTGATGCCTTTTTCCATGCCTTTCTTGATGCCTTTTTCCATGCCTTTTTCCATGCCTTTTTTAATACCTTTTTCAAAAGCAGTATTCTTAATGTTTAAAATATCTCTGTAAACATTTACACTTTCTTCATATTGTTTGTATT
>JAOZMN010000096.1:0-1318 GCA_029934265.1 Bacteroidales bacterium | reverse complement strand
GTCTTTTAAAACCATAGTCGGTAAAAGGATTTATATATTTTTCTTTCATGTTTTTCTTTTGGGGGTTTTATATTGTTTTTTCGATATAATACTACAATATTGTGCGAATATAATAAATAATCTTTGATTTTTTTTATATTTGTAAAAAATAAGGTCTTCGACTTGTTTCATTTTGTTTATATTTTATGAATTACAAATATAAATAAGTTATCATTCTTTCGCTTTTTAAAAGTACAAAGTAAAAAACAACATAAAATATGCCTTTTAAATTAGAATCTAAATTTAAGCCTACCGGCGACCAACCACAAGCAATAGACCAACTTGTTGAAGGAATAAAATCCGGAAGCAGGTTTCAGATATTACAGGGCGTAACCGGCTCGGGGAAAACTTTTACTACGGCAAATGTGATAGCACAAATGAACCGTCCGGTGCTTGTATTGAGCCATAATAAGACTCTTGCAGCACAGCTTTACGGAGAGTTTAAAAGTTTTTTTCCGGATAATGCTGTTGAATATTTTGTTTCGTATTACGATTATTATCAACCTGAAGCTTATATTCCGTCATCGAATACATATATCGAAAAAGACCTTGCCATAAATGACGAAATCGAAAAATTGAGATTAAGCACATCTACTTCTTTGCTTTCCGGAAGGCGTGATATTATTGTGGTTTCTTCGGTATCTTGTTTGTACGGTATCGGTAATCCTGAAGATTTTAATGAAAATATTATTGAAGTAAAACAAGGACAAAATTATGTGAGAAATAAATTTTTGAGAGACCTTGTAGATACCATGTATTCTCGTAACGATATTGAATTTAAGCGGGGAACTTTCAGAGTAAAAGGCGATACGGTAGATGTTTATCCCGGTTATGAAGATTTGGCGTTTCGCTTTACTTTCTGGGGCGATGAAATTGAAGAAATTGAATCTTTCGACCCTGTGAACGGTCATACGATAGAGAGTTTTGAGCAGATAAGAATTTTTCCGGCTTCGATATTCGTAACGACAAAAGAGCGTATGAATAATTCGCTTCAACAGATACAAGACGACCTTGTAAAACAGATAGAGTTTTTTAAATCTATCGGGAAACACTTGGAAGCCAAACGAATAGAAGACCGTGTAACTTACGACCTCGAAATGATGAGAGAACTTGGTTATTGTCCGGGAGTTGAAAATTATTCTCGATATTTCGACGGCAGAAAACCCGGCACCAGACCGTTTTGTCTTTTAGATTATTTTCCGAACGATTTTATTACTATTATTGATGAAAGTCATGTTACAATTTCGCAAGTTCGGGCTATGTACGGAGGCGACCGTTC
>JAOZMN010000467.1 GCA_029934265.1 Bacteroidales bacterium | reverse complement strand
TGAGTCTGGTCTAAAAAGTATATTTCTTCGCAATCAGACCCTTAGGGTTTTAAGTAATATGCTGTAAATTAGATATTTAGATTCGTTAAATTTAGTTAAATCAAACCCTAAGGGTCTTTTTATACCGAACTCATCTTTCAAAAACAAATATCGTACAAATTTAGTTTATTATTCAATTTATTTTGCATAATATCCTAAATCCGACAAAATTTTTTTTATTTTATCGACAAAATTACCTTGTATTATTATTTCAGAATTTTTTGAAGAACCTCCGACACCGCATTTTGTTTTGAGTAATTTTTCCAATTTTTTAAGGTCATCGGAAGTTCCGACAAATCCTGTTATCAGGCTAACTTGCTTTCCTTTTCGTCCTTTTTTGTCTAAACTTACTTTAAGTTTTTGTTCTTTTGCAGGCAAAGTTTCCGGTTCTTGTTCTTCTTCTGTTTCGTATTCAAAATCAGGATTTGTGGAATAAACCACCGATAATCTTTTTTTCCAATCACTCATATTTAAGTTTTTAGGTCTTGCCGGCAATAATTAATATGATAAAATTATTTGTATATGCAAAAGTAAATCAAAAATCTATAATCAAAAATAGTCAATTATTTATGAGGTCAGTATAAAAAGTATATTTTTTCACAATCAGACCCTTAGGGTTTTAATTAAAAATATTTATATTTGTTAAATTTTGTCAAATCAAACCCTAAGGGTCTTTTTATACCGAATTCATTTATCAATACATTACTCCTGTACCGAAAGTACCGTGTTTTTTGTTTGAAGTTGTGAATAAAATTGCCGTGTTTGGTGAATTTTTGAGAATTGTTTTTTCTTCGCCCGAAAGTACATAACCCGAAAAATTTGCTTTTTCGTGCGGAAGTATAAGAATTAAATCGGCATTAATTTGATTTGCACATTTGTAAGCCGCTTCGGTGTTCGATTTAGTATCAATTATAACAGTTTCGTTTTCGATGCTTGTTTGTCGGAGATAAGATTCTACATAATGTAAATTATTTTCAGTTTGCTTACGAATAATCTCAGGCGATATTTTTTTTGGTAGGCAAACGTAATATTTTGATTTGTAGAGTTTTGACAATGCTTTTACGAAATTGAGTTTGCTTTTTATTTCTTTTCGTCTGTCAATCGGAAATACAATTTTACCGAAAACTTCTTCTCTCGGCGAAGTCTGAACAACCAAAACCGGAATGTCGGAATAATGAATTAAATTTAATTTTTTTGTTGCCTCGCTCACTCCCATAATTGCAAAATCGGCATTTATGTTTTCGGTGGCTTTTGTCATTTCCGCAAAATCTTTTACTTTTTCTTTTATTTTGGCATTAAGTCTTATTCCGTCTTTGCTGTAAACATTTTGCACAATTTCACGCAATTTTTTAATACCGAGTATATGGTCTCGTCCTTTTGTCGCAAAATGTACTAAGCTGATTTCGGCTTTTAATTCTTTTGCAAAACGTATTCCGTATTCCAGAGCAAAATCCGATGCAGAATCAAATTCCCAGTATATCAATATTTTTTGTTTTTCGATTTCTTCGGTTGCAACCGCCGGCGACTCTTTTTGCCGGACTTCTTTTTTTATCGTTTTTTCCGGTTCGAGTATCGTCTGTTTTTTAGCAACGTGTTTTTGTTCGATTTTTTTTATCGTACGCAAAATCTTTTTTATGTCGATTTCCAAGTCTTCTTTTTCACTCAAAACTATTTCTAAGCAAACTTGAAACATTCCTTTTAATTGTTCATCATCGGGAGTCATTTCAAAATCTTCAAAAACCTGCTTTGTAATTTTGTTTTTTGAAAAAATACGAAATTTTACAAAATTTATGAAATTTGATAAATAACGTTTTTCTGCTTCAAAATCGTCATTAATTTTCCATTCCACACATTTTTTTATGTACTTTGTGGTTTCAATCGTAAAATCGGAAATAAATCTCATTGTTTTGAAGTTTGTTGATTTTAAGAATATTATTTAATATGAAAGTTTGGTATTTTTCGGCAGTCCGGCCACGAGGGTTTAAAGTAAATATAAAACAATTTCAAAATTACTAAAAAAAACAAAATTTGTCTAATTTTTTTGATAAAAATAAAAATTTATTCAATAATTCAATAAAATGAATACTATAACTAAAAAATTAAAATCTTTCGAGAAAATTCTTGAAATTATGGACGAGCTTCGAGAAAAATGTCCTTGGGATAAAGTTCAGACAAACGAAACCATAAGACCTTTAACTATCGAAGAAACTCACGAACTATCGGAAGCAATTCTAAATAAAAATCCGGAGGAAATAAAAAAAGAACTCGGTGATTTGTTTTTACATATAATTTTTTATTCGAAAATAGCTTCCGAAAAAAAACAATTCGATGTCGCAGATGTTATAGAATCACTTGCAGAAAAATTGATATACAGACACCCGCACGTTTTTTCGGATACGGAAGTTGCAGATAAAAATGAAGTTTCAAAGAATTGGT
>JAOZMN010000466.1 GCA_029934265.1 Bacteroidales bacterium | reverse complement strand
TCCGACGTGTGGAAAAACGGAGAGAAAAACATCAAAATTAAAACCGATAAAAACAAACAAATAAAAACGGTAACTCTCGACACTGAACTTGTTCCCGATGCAGATAAAAGCAATAACATATTTGAAAATAAAATTAAAAATGCAAGCAAATGACAAGAAACTACGTTAAAGATGCACTTTTCGGAGTAGCCGTAGGCGATGCACTCGGTGTTCCGGTCGAATTTAAAAGTCGTGAATATCTTACTGAAAAGCCGGTGGACAGTATGCTGTCTTACGGAACTTACGGACAACCGGCAGGTACTTGGTCAGACGACAGTTCGCTGACATTTTGTCTTGCTGAAAGTTTATGCTCCGAATTCAGCCTACAAAAAATTTCCGAAAGTTTTATCGGCTGGAAATACAAAGCAAACTGGACACCGTACAATGAGGTTTTCGACATAGGAATTACCACAAGCGAAAACATAGAACTTCTACGTTCGATAATAAGAAAAAAAGAGTACGAAAAACTTGAAACTTTGCATCTTTACGGAGACGAACGCTCAAACGGTAACGGCTCTTTGATGCGTATTTTGCCCTTACTTTTTTATTTTAAAGATACTCCTTTAAACGACAGATTTTCGATTATTTTAAAAGTCTCCTCACTCACGCACCCACATATCAGAGCTGCAATCGCTTGTCATATATACCTTACATTTGCTCATTATATTATAGAAGGCGATACAAAAGTAAATTCTTACAAAAAAACACAAGAATATATTAAACACTTTTTTGAAAAAGAAAATATTGAAGCCGAAGAAAGAGAAATATTTTCGGAAATCATTGAAAATGACATAAGTACGTTAGATATTTCTGAAATAAAATCGTCCGGTTACGTTATTGACAGCTTAGAAGCAAGTTTTTGGTGTGTTTTGAATAATCAGTCGTACAGAGAAACAGTTATTCAAGCAGTAAACTTAGGACATGACACCGATACAACCGCTGCTATTGCCGGAGGTTTGGCAGGTTTATTGTACGGTTTTGACAATATTCCGAAAAATTGGGTAAATATTTCGGCAAAGTCGGAAGAAATAAGTAAACTTGCAGAAAATTTGAATAATTATGTCAATGGTACAATGATATAATGAGTTCGATATAAAAAGACCCTTAGGGTTTGATTTAACAAAATTTAGTAAATCTAAATGATTGAATTACAGCCTTTTAACTGAAGCCCTAAGGGTCTGATTGTGAAAAAATATACTTTTTAGACTGAACTCAATAATTATTCAATTTAAGTGAAAACATTAATAAAATATATTATTCTTTTATTTATTGTAAGTTCCGGCTTGCACGCTTTCGGACAAAGTGAATTTAAGAAAAAATTATCCCAAAAAAAAGCAAAATTCGATGAGAAAATGGAAGAATATCAAATCGAATTTGAAGGACCGCTGACCTATACGACAATAGAGTCTGCACTTGCCGATTCTACAAAAGTAAGAGTTCTTGCCCTTAGTTATCAAGGACTTACTGAATTTCCAACTGAAATTTTAAAACTTCCTAATATTGAGTATCTTTGGTTGGACGGGAATTTTATAGAGTATATGCCGGACAGTATAACAGAACTTAAAAAGCTGAAATACTTAGACTTAAGCTACAATGAAGGAATTTATATCAGACAAACAATAAATAAATTATCAGGATTGAGAAATCTTGAAACCATCGGACTTGTCGGCTGTAAAATAATGAAAATTCCACCGGAAATAGCGAAACTTACAACTTTACGCTCGCTTGCTCTCGAAGAAAACGATATTTACGAATTACCGAAAGAAATTGGAAATCTTGTAGGCTTGCATGATTTGTATTTGTCTCAAAATAAACTTGCTACTGTTCCGCCGGAAATAGGTAAATTAAGAAATCTGAGAAAACTCGAACTTGCCGACAATAAAATATTAGAGTTACCCCAAGAAATCGGAAAAATGAGAAATCTCGAAATACTTGATGTTTCAAACAACAAATTACACCATGTGCCTTATCATATTTTGAAATTGAGGCATTTAGAACGTCTTGATATTAGGAAAAATTTTGGACTGACTGCCGAAAAATATAAATTAAAAGTAATTTTGCCCAAAACATCTGTCAGATTTTAATTTTTTCCTAATATTTCCGACAAAGTTTTATGAATTTTTTCAATATTTGTATTTCCCATAGAATTTAATGTAATTTCTTTATTTTCATTTCCGTACAGTATTTTCATTTCTGTATATTTCAGCCCGTTCGTTTTTCCTTTTTTATAGATAATATCAAAAATATCATCAAATTTAATATAGAGTTTTTTTCTCTTCATGAAATAATAAAATTCAATACCGTCAGAAAATATTTTTATTTTTTTAAATGAAAATGGTATTGCAACGAACATTATCAGCGTAAATATCAGCATTAACCAAAGTAATACGGAATAACCGGAAAGTATTAATCCCAAAAATGTCAAAACCGGAAGCACAGG
>JAOZMN010000465.1 GCA_029934265.1 Bacteroidales bacterium | reverse complement strand
AAAATTTAACAAAGCTAAATATTTAATTTACAGTCTTTTAATTAAAACCCTAAGGGTCTGCTTGCAAAAAAATATACTTCTTAGACTGAGCTCATAAATGAGTTCGTATTAGAACTAAAGTATTGATTAGTCTATATTTACAAATACAGGGATTGCTCTTCATAAAGTATATTAGGAAGCAACAACTGGTATTGCTTTTATGTAAGTAGGCTAAATTTTATTATATTTGCAACAAAATATAATAAAAATGTATCTAAAAAAAATCGACTTCTCTAAAATAAATTTAATATTTTATTTTTTACTTCTAATTACTTTTTCATCGTGCGAAAATGATATGAAAGATATAAATGCTTTTGTACATCAAGAAAATTATCCCGATGTCAGCGTAGTAAATCTTGAATCTATTTACTCTTCGCAAGCTCATGTAACAGCAAAAATAATAAGTCCGCTTGTAAATAAATATACACAAGGCGAAGAACCGTATATTGAATTTTCGGAAGGAATTGAAATGTTTTTTTATGACGAAGAATTGAATATAACATCTACATTAAAAGCTGATTACGGTATTTACTACGACAGAAAAAGGCTCGGGAAAGCTCAAAAAAATGTAGTTTTGAAAAATGCAGAAGGAACAACTCTTACAACAGAAGAATTATTTATTGACGAAGCTGAAGGAAAAATATATTCTGAAAAATATGTTAAAATTACTGAGCCGAGCGGATTTGAACTTGAAGGATTTAACGGATTTATTTCAAATATGAATTTTACCGTTTACCAATTTAAAAATATAAAAGGGAAAGTTCCCAAAGATGACTGGATAGAAAAAGACAGTATCAAATAAAGTCATCTATGTTTGACTAAAAATAAATTTCAAATTTCTTAACCGGCTTACACACTGCAAAGTCTGAAAAAGACTCAGTGAGTATAAGACTTAGTTCAATCAATCTTTTATTTCATCGCCTTCGGAATTTAAGAAGGCATATTCCATAAAATGATAACTTATTTCAGGGTGAATTTTAATGTTTTTTTTGTACTTAACAAACCACTTTTTCTTTATCGAATATAAACCGCATTTCAGGTAACCTGCAATATATGGATGTACGTTCAAAGTAATTTTTCCTTTGTATTTTTTGACTAAATTCGATAAATGATTTTCTATCTGATCAACAAATAAAACACTTGCCGTAATTTCTCCTGTGCCGGAGCAGCTCGGACAAATTTCCGTAGTTTCGATATTGGTTTCAGGGCGTACTCGCTGTCTCGTTACTTGCATCAGACCGAATTTACTTAAAGGCAAAATAGTATGCTTGGTTCTGTCTTTTGCCATTTCCTCTTTCATTTTGGCATAAACTTTTTTTCTGTTCTCGAAAGAGTGCATATCTATAAAGTCAATAACAATTATCCCGCCCATATCACGCAAACGCAGTTGTCGTGCAACTTCCACAGCGGACAAAAGATTTACTTCAAGTGCATTATTTTCCTGATTATCGGCTTTTTTACTTCTGTTTCCACTATTTACGTCCACAACATGAAGAGCTTCCGTATGCTCGATAATAATATAAGCACCACTTTTTATGGTTACCGTTTTCCCGAAGGAAGATTTTATTTGTTTTATTATTCCGAAATGCTCAAATATAGGTTCTTTACCTTTATAAAGTTTGACTATTTTTTGCTTGTCCGGAGCAATTTTTTCGACATAGTCACATATTTGCAAATAAGTTTCCTTATCATTTACGTGTACATTTGAAAATGAGCTACTCAATATATCTCGTAAAATTGCAGAAGTCCTGCTTAATTCACTTATAAGTAATTTAGGGATTGTAGCATTTATTTGATTTTCAAATGCAGTTTCCCATTTGCTGACAAGTGTTCTTAATTCGTCGTCGAGGGTTGCAACTCTTCTGTTTTTTGCAACAGTTCGGACTATCACTCCGTAATTATCCGGTTTGATGCTTAAAATCAAGTTTTTAAGTCGTAGCTTTTCTTCTTTGGATTTTATTTTTTGTGAAACAGAAACTTTATTGGAAAATGGAATCAATACAAGGTTTCTGCCGGGTATGGATATTTCACCACTCAAGCGAGGTCCTTTTGTCGAAATCGGTTCTTTGGCTATTTGTACAAGTACAACATCTCCTCCTTTTAATACTGATGAAATTTTACCTTTCTTATCAATATCGTTCTGCAGTTTGAACTTTGAAAGCTGTACTTGAGCATTCGACTGCAAGGCTTGTTGCAAAAATTTTTGTTGTGTAATAATCTGTTTGCCTAAATCCAGATAATGCAAAAAAGCATCTCTCTTATAGCCTACATCTACAAAAGCAGCGTTCAAACCGTTTATAACTTTCTTGATACGAGCTATATATATATCTCCAACGGAAAAACTTTTATTCGTTTTCTCTTTATTAAGTTCGGTCAGTCTGCCGTCTTCCGTAAGTGCTATGGAAATTTCTTTATTGCCGGTATCTATTATTAAATCTTTGTTCAAATTTTCTT
>JAOZMN010000464.1 GCA_029934265.1 Bacteroidales bacterium | reverse complement strand
ATAATGATTGCAATGGGTTCTGTTACTCAAACAGGTAAAGAAGTTGTTTTGAAATTAAACGCAGAGGGTAAAAAAGTCGGTATGATGATAGTACATCTTTATCGTCCGTTTTCTGCAAAATATTTTTTTGAAGCTCTTCCAAAAACCGTTAAAAAAATTACAATTCTTGACCGAACAAAAGAACCCGGAGCAAACGGTGAACCTCTTTATCTTGATGTTGTTGAGCTTTTTAAAGGCAAAAACGATGCACCTTTATTACTTGGCGGACGTTACGGTTTAAGTTCGAAAGACACTACTCCGGCAATGATGCTTTCCGTATATCAAAATATGGAACGTTCAGAACCAAAAGACCAATTTACAGTCGGAATTATTGACGATGTTAAATTTTCAAACCTTCCATTATTAGAAGACATCAGCACAACTCCCGAAGGAACTTTTGAAGGTAAGTTTTACGGACTCGGTGCTGACGGAACTGTCGGTGCAAATAAAAATTCGATAAAAATTATCGGTGATAATACCGATAAATATGTTCAAGGATATTTTGCTTACGACTCCAAAAAATCCGGCGGAATAACAATTTCTCACTTACGTTTCGGCGATAAAATTATTCGTTCTACTTACTTAGTGAAACAACCTGATTTTGTAGCTTGTTCGATGCCTGCTTATATGTATAAGTACGAAATGCTCGAAGGCATAAAACAAGGTGGTTCTTTCCTTTTGAACAGCACTTGGGACGCAGAAGAAACCAAAAAAAGACTTCCTGAAAGTTTTAAACGAATTTTGGCTGAAAAAGAAATTAATTTCTATACAATAAACGCTACGGATATTGCAATAGAAATAGGACTCGGTAACAGAACCAATACAATTATGCAATCGGCATTTTTTAAAGTTTCGGAAGTAATTCCTTATGACTTTGCAGTTGAAAAAATGAAAGAAGCGATTGTAAAATCCTACAGTTCAAAAGGTGATAAAATTGTAAACATGAATTTTGCCGCAGTTGAAAAAGGTGGCGAAAACATCATTAAAATAGATATTCCTTCCGAATGGAAAACCATTGAGGCGGGAACAAATATTGAAGGCAGAACCGAAGACGTACCTGATTTCATCAAAACCATAATGGATCCGATTAACGCACTCAAAGGAGACGATATTCCTGTAAGTGCTTTTGTAGGAAGAGAGGACGGAACCTTCCCCGCAGGAACTGCTCAATACGAAAAAAGAGGTGTTGCAACTCATGTACCTGATTGGATAGCAAATAATTGTATCCAGTGTAATCAATGTGCTTATGTCTGCCCTCATGCTTGTATTCGTCCGTTCCTTGCTACTGATGAAGAAGTCAAAAACGCTCCGGCAGGAACTGAATTTACAGCCGGCAAAGGTCCTATAAAAGAATATCAATTCAGAATACAGGTAAGTACGCTTGATTGTACCGGTTGCGGTTCGTGTGTCGAAGTTTGTCCTTCCAAAGAAAAATCACTTGTTATGGTGCCTTTGGACGATAAACAAAAACCGGAAGTTGAAAGATGGAATTATCTTCACAATACCGTAGGATATAAATCTAATGTTGTAGATAAAACCAAAAATGTTAAAAATTCGCAATTCGCACGTCCTTTGTTTGAATTTTCGGGAGCTTGTGCCGGTTGCGGTGAGACACCTTATATTAAAACAATAACTCAACTTTACGGCGATTCGATGACTATCGCAAACGCTACGGGTTGTTCTTCTATTTACGGCGGTTCAGCACCTTCTACTCCTTATTGTGCAAACGAAAAAGGCGAAGGTCCAACTTGGGCAAATTCACTTTTTGAAGATAATGCCGAGTTTGGTTACGGAATGGCTCTTGCAAACAGAAAGCAAAGAGAAATTATCCAATCCAAAATGGAAAAATACATTGCAACCGGTGATATTTCGGAAGCAACAAAATCTATTTTTGAAAAATGGATTGCCGTAAGAGAAAGAACTACTGAATGTAAGGAAATTGCACCGCAAGTAAGCGAAGCAATAAAAGCCGAAAAATGTGATTGCGTAAAAGATATTCTTAATTTAGAAAAATATCTTACTAAACAATCTGTTTGGATGATAGGTGGGGACGGTTGGGCTTATGACATCGGATACGGCGGACTTGACCACGTTCTTGCTACAGGTGAAGACGTAAATGTACTTGTTGTCGATACAGAAGTTTATTCAAACACAGGAGGACAATCTTCAAAAGCAACACCAACAGCGGCAGTAGCCAAATTTGCAGCGGCAGGTAAAAAAATTCGTAAAAAATCACTTAGTGCAATCAGCATGACTTACGGATATATCTATGTTGCTCAAATTTCAATGGGTGCAAGTCAAGCACAGACTTTCAAAGCCATAAAAGAAGCAGAAGCATATCCCGGACCGTCATTGATTATTGCATATTCTCCATGTATTGCTCACGGTTTGAAACGTGGAATGGCAAAAGTTATGGAAGAAGAAAAAACTGCAGTTGATTGCGGTTACTGGGTTAATTTCCGTTTCAATCCTCAATTGT
>JAOZMN010000463.1 GCA_029934265.1 Bacteroidales bacterium | reverse complement strand
CTATCGTATTCGTAAAAATGAAGAGGATTTTCCGAAAAATTCTTATGATATTATTTCTATTGAATTTTCATTAAACATTTGTGTTTTGAAAATAAAATCAGGCTATGCAAATATTACTGCTCTAAAAATAGACGAGTCCGGTAGTAATATTTTTCTGGGAACTATCGCCGGCGACGATACCGTACTTATTATTATTAAAGAAAAAACACCGCAACAAGATGTTAAATTACAACTTAAACAATTAGGTCTTAGACCTTTTTAAAAGAGGTAAAAAAACAGATATTAAAGTCTCTGAATTTTAAATATTGCTTACACATTAATTTAAAACTATCATAAGCAGCAAGTAAAATGTGTAGGTGCTTATAAGATAATTAAACTTTTTACAAGCCCTATCACTCTCAGGCTTTATTAACACAAAAAACAAACGATATGCAAAAAATAATTACAAAAATTGCAGAAAACAAAGACTTGGTATATGCCGAAAAAATTTCTCTTAAAATTACAGAAGCATCGCAAATAAAAGGAACCGGAATTGCCAAACGGTCGGTCGAATATATTTCAGATAAAATTAGACAAGGGAAAGCCGTAATTTCCTTATCGGGAAACGAACCTGCCGGTTTTTGCTATATAGAAACTTGGGAACACGAAAAATTTATTGCAAATTCAGGTTTAATTGTTTTCCCGGAGTTCCGCAAACTTGGACTTGCAAAAGAAATTAAGCAGAAGGCATTTGAACTTTCGAGACTCAAATTTCCGAAAGCCAAAATGTTCGGACTTACAACAAGCCTTGCCGTTATGAAAATAAATTCCGATTTAGGTTATCGTCCTGTTACATTTTCGGAGCTTACCGATGATGATAATTTTTGGGCAGGCTGTCAAACTTGTGAATATTATGATATTTTGGTTAGAACAAAACGAGAACACTGCTTGTGCAATGGAATGATTTACAATGAACTATAAGCAATATTCGGTTGGATTTTAAATTATTTGCATAGTGAAAATAAATACATCATACTCAAAAATAAAAAATGTTAAAAATGAAGACTAAGGTCTTCGACCTATTTTATGGGGTAAAACCGTATTTGTAATGTATTGACAATATGACTATTATGCAAATGTGAATACGGAAGAACTTATATAAGGGTACTTATAAAAAGCCTGCGGTCGCCAGTACTGACGCACCTTTTAGCATTTCATAACATTATTTGTGATAAACAAATACCTGTTTATGAATTATGCAGGCTAAACATTCCTGTTTTTTTATTCTAATTCATGCAAGAGTTCAGTCTAAAAAGTATATTTTTTCAAAATCAGACCCTTAGGGTTTTAATTAAAAGACTGTAAATCAAAGGTTTAGATTTATTAAACTTTGTTAAATCAAACCCTAAGGGTCTTTTTATACCGAACTCATGCAACATTTCTAAATTTTACTTGTAAATATTAATGAGTCCTGCTTTAAAGTATTTTTTACATCTATAATTTTGCTTTGTTATCGGAAACGGAAACAAAATTTGAAATTATTTTATAACTTTGTCAGAGAAAACAAACAAAGTGAATGACCGAAAATAAAATAATTGAAAAATGCAAAAGAGGAAATCGTAAAGCACAAAAATTACTTTACGATTTATATTCAGCACAAGCCATAAGGGTTTGTAGCCGATATGCACGCAATATTGCCGATTCTGAAGATATGATGATAGAAGGTTTTTATAAAGTTTTGAATAACATAGAAAAATTCAATTCGGATAAAAATTTTTCAAAATGGTTTAATACCATAATTGTAAATAATGCCATTAATTACTATAAACGAGAATCAAAACATTACTACACTACTTATTTTGAAGACATTAACGAAACTCAAATTGTAAACACGGAACAGAGAGAAAATAACTTGAAATTTTCGCCGGAAGATTTAATAAAAGCACTAAATAAATTACCGGACGGACAGCGAGAAATATTTAACTTATATTCTATTGAAGGCTATAGGCACAAAGAAATATCAGAAATACTTAAAATAAAGGAAAGTACATCAAGAAGCCAATATATAAGAGCCAAATCTAAATTAAAATCTATATTATCTGATGGAAAAAAATAAATTTGACATAGATAACTTATTTAACAGTAAAACTTTTGAAACTGTAGATATAAAATTCGCATCGGATAAGGTTTGGAAAGCTGTTGATAATAAATATACACGCAATAATTTTTTCAAAGCAAAACTTGAAAGATTTAATATATATTATTTGGTTACAGGGTTTGTATCCTTAGCAATACTACTTATATTTATTTTTAATACATCACCGGAAAATAATCATATTAATAACAACAACTCAAATACAGATAAGCATCAAATAAAAAATTCTAATCAAAATACCTTTGTAAATGATTCAATGCAAAAAACAGAGTCAAATATTGTCCCGAAATTGGAAAACAAAGAAAATAATACAGATTCATTAATAAAAACTAATAATAATATATCTGATATAAACATTATAGAATTTGATACAGTAAAAGAAACTA
>JAOZMN010000095.1 GCA_029934265.1 Bacteroidales bacterium | reverse complement strand
TAAAAACCTATCCACTGCTAATATTAACATTGATGAATCCGCACTTCCGTCCGCAGGTACGGATATTTTTGAATTTAATAACTATTATGGAGTCAGCACATCAAATTTTTCCTATAAAGGAGATGGAAGTGCAAACTCAGGAATAAGAATAACAGGTGGTATAAGTACAACCGGAGGGGGAGATTTTCATCTGACAACCGACCAGAAAGGAATACAATTTGCAGGAGACAACGACCATCAAATTTCCGGAAACGGAACAATAACTCTTGAAACAACAAGTGCTTCAGCAGCACTTTTTTCTCTTGTCGGTACAAACGATAAAATAATTCTTAACACCGATTTAGAATTAATATCCGCAAATGATGATAATTTTGCCGTTGACGGACAAATTGAATGTAACGATAATATAATTAACACAACCAATGCAATTTTGAATGTTCGAGCCGGAGCAAAACTATTCACTAAAAATGCAGGAGGCTTATCCGGAACAGTCGGAGACTTGGAATATTCAACAAATTCCGAATTTATTTTTAACGGAACTTCAAGTCAAAATACAGGAATGTCCGGACTGACAACAAATTTCGGAAAAATTACAATCGACAATTCCGCCGGAGTGAAACTCGATAACAGCATCACAATTACCGACCAACTCGATTTAACAAACGGAACTTTCGACATAGCCGATAACACCCTTACAATGGACGGACAAATCCTGTACGGAGCCGGTTTGCTTACAGGCAATCTTACAAACTCGATACTTGTTGTCAAAAATTCAGATTTAAACACCGAACTACACCCGCCGCTTTCGCTCAAACGTCTTACAATAGACATTCCTGACCAAGCAATATCCGTAAATTTAACAGCTTCCGCAAAAAACGAACTGTTTTTGGAACAACTTACAATTACTTCCGGCGGTTTCAATATCGGAAATCAAATTTTGAATATCTCCGGAACTATTACCATTACTGAAAATGGTCGTTTTATTTCCGATGCAAATTCAACAATTAAAATAACCGGAAGTTCAGCAAACCTCGAACTTCCGCAAATAGATTTAACAGTAGGCGAACTTTACATTTCTCGTCAGGAAGGAGCGACACTCGGCGGTAAAACTTCCGTAACTGAAAAATTAGAACTTCAAAACGCCCCGATTTTGCTCGGAAATAATGAACTTTCAATAGGAGGCGATTTTATTTCGGAAAACGGAAAAATATCCGCCGAAGCACAATCCGATTTAAGAATACAAGGCACGGGAAACTTGGCTCCCCTCGTATTTGAACAAGGTAAGGAAACTTTAAAGAGCTTATTTATAGATTATTCCGGTAATTCAACATTGAAACTTGGCAGTACCCTTACTTGCGAAACCATCGAGTTCGGAAACACCGGAAAACTACACACCGATATTTATAATCTTATTTTTACGGACATAAAAAATGCCGGAAAAGATAAATATATCGTAACAAATTCCACCGGATATTTAATAAAACAAATCGCCGGCGGGCAGTCCGGCAAATACGAAACAGGAACTGAAAATGCTTATGCTCCGGTAAACATTTCGGTAAATTCTTCCGCAGAGTTCAGAGTAAGAAACCTAAGCGGAACTTTTACAAACGGACTCACAGGCTCGGCGCTTGCAACTGACAATAACGTAAATACAACTTGGGAAATAATAACCGGTTCGGCAGTAAAAATGGACATCGAACTTTTTTGGGAACCAAATGCGGAACAAGCAAGTTTTAATAAAGATGCTTGTAATATAAGTCGTTTTACGAGCAACAGTTGGGAAACGGTAGAACCTCTTACGGCAACAGAAACAAACGGTATTCGTTCAGTTTTAAGAAAAGACCTTACAAGTTTCGGAGCTTTTATTGTTACTTCCGAAAGTAATTTTGCACCGACATCTTCCGACAAAAATATCTATACTACCAAAAACAGTACATACATATTTTCTGAAAACGATTTTAATTTTGAAGACAAAGACAAAGATGATACATTTCAAAAATTACAAATAACCGGTAAAAATACAGCCGGAACATTTTACTACGATTTGAACGATGATTATCAAGCCGAAACTTCAGAAATCATTACCGATAATATGATTATTGACGTTTCAACATTAAATTTACTAAAATACGAACCGGCAGAAAATGAAACCGGTAATAATTACGACAATTTCAGTTTCAAAGTCAGCGATAGTCAAAGATATTCCATAAACAATTATATCATAACAATAAATATCGTCGATAACTTTGACCTTTCGCCAACAGAAACAGCTGAAAATCAACCGGAAGACACTCATGTCGGCACATTTACATCTCCGGACATAACAGGAAACAGCACATTCCGAATTGCCTCCGGAGACGGCAACAACGATTCCGGAAACGGAAGTTTTTATATCACCGGGCAAGATTTGTATGCTTCCGAAACTTTCGATTATGAAACCCAAAACACATATAATATATATGTCGAACTCACAAATTCAAGTGCCGGAATTATTCCCGCAGAATTTATAATAACAATAACAGACATAAACGATGCTCCGGAAATTGAAAATCAAGAATTTACTATTGAAGAAAAAAGTCCGGCAGCAACCGTTGTCGGAATAATATCAGCCACCGACCCGGAAGCAAACAATTTCACCTTCACCTTTACGGAAGGCGATACAGACGCTTTCAAACTCGACGAAACCACAGGCGAAATTACAGTTAATAATTCCGATAAATTAGACTTGGAAAACAACCCGAGTTTTATTTATAAAGTAGAACTTACCGACAACGGAACTCCGTCGGAAACATCAGAAGCGATTATTACAATAAATCTCACCGAAAAAATATATCCGGATATCGAAGTTGCAAACTTCTTTTCTCCAAACAACGACGGACACAACGATTATCTCGAAATTCAAAATGGCGAAGCCGATGAATATTTTAATCTTAAAATACTAAACAATACCGGACGTATAATATTTACCTCCGATAATATCGAAAATAAATGGGACGGGAAAGCCGGTAATATAAACGCTCCTCCCGGAGTTTATTACTATCTGATAAATTACAAAGAACATAAATTAAACGGCACAGTTACACTTATGAGGTAAAAAGATTTTCTATAAATTAAAAAGATTGTTAAATTTGTGAAAAACTTATTACAACCGAAATATTTATGTTTGAAAAATCAAAAAACAAATATCTTATATTATTAATATTTTTGATATTAAGTTTGGGCTTAAAAGCACAAATTACGACTCGGTATAATCTGTTTACAAATAATCTTTTTTTGTACAATCCTGCTTATGCCGGTCATCACGACCAACTTGCGGCATCTTTACATTACAGAAATCACCTTGTTGGTATTTCTAACTCCCCTACCACTGCCACTTTTGCCATAGATATGCCGATTTTCCGAAAAACATCAATCGGACTGACAGCAAAATCCGACAAAAGAGGATTGCTTGACAATAATTCTTTAAATTTGGCATATTCTTATCGTACAAAAATATCCGACAAGCAAAAAATATCGCTTGGAATACTTGGCGGTTTCGAACAAATGAAACTGAACTCCGGAGGAGCCGTAGTTTTCGATGAACTCGACCCGACATTGCAAAGCACATCATACAATAAAACCGGATTATTTACCGGAGCAGGGCTGACTTACAATTATCAAAATTTTGAATTTAATGCCGCAATGCCCTTCTTAATGCTTACAAATAAAGAAAAAGTTGCACAATTTATGAGTTTTACATCTTATAAATTTTTACTGCCCAACGATGATTTTACAATTCGTCCGGCAGTCGGTGTTTTGGTTCAAGATAATAATCTCGATTATGCTTCCGTTCATCTAATGGCACTTTGGAAAGAATTTGTATGGATAGAAACGGCATATAAAACCAATAATAGCCTTGTTTTTTCGATAGGAACAAACATGAAAAAATTTGGAATTTCTTATGCTTACGATACAAATACAAAAAATCTTTCCGGTATCGGCGGTGCAACCCACGAAATAACATTATCCTACGGAATAAATAAAATAAAACCCGAAATTCCGGATACACTTTTTGCAGATACTACTACAAATGAAGAACTTATAAGAGTTGTAGATGCAAATACTTACGAACAATACGTAAAAGCAAATAATTATGCCTTCTTTTCAGATGTTCTCGACCTTGTGGACGAAGTTTACAACGAACAAGAAGAAACTTCGGAAAACACAAGCGTATCAGACTCACTGAAAATTGCAGAAAATCTGCGAATACAAGACTCTATCAAGATTGCAGAAAATTTAAGAATACAAGACTCAATAATAATTGCAGATTCATTGAAAAGAATTAGTTTTATTACAGATTCGCTCAAACAAGACAAACAAAGAAAAATACAAATTCGTAATAAATTATTTGCAAAAAACGTTAATTATGAAATGGGGTCTTCGTATATAAGCGATAAAAATAAAATCTTTTTAGATTCAATAATACAAGTAATGAAAAAGGATAAAACCTTTTCGATAATCATACAAGGTCATACCTGCAATATCGGTACGGACGATGCAAATAAAGAAATTTCACAAAAAAGAGTTGTTGCCGTTGAGACATATTTGATTTCCAACGGAATTTCACTCTCCCGAATAAAAACCGAAAGTTATGCCGCAACAAAACCAATAGCTCCAAACAATAATGAAACAAATCGAAAGAAAAACAGAAGAGTTAATTTTATTATTATTGAAGAAAAATAAAAACTATCGAATAACAAAAAACATGAAAAACCTGCTTATATTAATTCTGATTTTCGGTTTAAATTTATCGTTATTTTCGCAAGACGATAAACACAGTTACTATGAATTTTCAAAAAAAACCTCTATATTTATAGAAGCTGACAAAACTTCCGAAGGAAAACAAATATTAAGAGTAAAAGTTGAAGCCGATGCACAAGAAAATGACAGCAAAACTCAAGAAAATACATTTAATTTAGAAAAGGTTTACGATAAAGACGATTATATTTTCAGCGAAAATTATAAAAGTGAAAACCTGAACTTTATAATTATTAAAAGTAACTTTGCATTTTATTTATACGACCTGAATCAACATAAATTATCATCGCTTCAAAAGCCTGTTTTTTTCGGATTTAAAGAAACCGATGATGATGAAATTATAGATTTCCTGAAAATAGCAAACGATAAAAAACGAATTTACGGAAAATGTAAAACCGGCGGAGTTTTTTTGTTCGATATTTGCAATCCGGTTCAACCAAAAGAAATATTTTCGTTGAACCCTCCTTTTTTCGGAACAGACAGATTTTTTGAAGTGGCGGAATGCGGAAAGAATACCTATAAAGGAATTTTGATAAGCTATACCGAAGACGACGGCATTACAACAGATGAGCTATTTTCAAACAAAAAATTAATTCTACATACGGATAATAAAATTGCAAACCTTACCGAAGAAGAAATTGAAGACAGAATAATGAATTTTTCCGTTTACGACAGCAAATTTGCAATAACGCAAGAAATTAAAAATGATAATTCAAAAGAATTTATTGTCATTGATATTTACAACAAAAAAATAATAAATATACCTTCCGAAAACAGCGAAAATTCCGACAAAATAAAAAAATTTCTTCTCGAAAAATATAAAATAGATATTGAATAAAACTTTGCCAAAGTTTTGGAACTTTGGCAAAGTTGAAAAAATTACCGGAAACTTGCCCCGTTCGGACCAATTCCTAAAGTTATTTTGTCGATAGCAGTTCCGGTGCTTGTATATCGGTACATTGTTCCCGCAGTTTCAAAAGAAGGAGCCAAAAAACCGTAAAAATTTCCGGTTTCGGGATTTACAGCAAATCCGTAAAATGATTTATCCGAAAACAAAGCCTCTGAAATGTGTGTGTCAGAAGTTTTTATCGAATAAATACCCGAAAAATTAAAACCACCTCCGTAGTATAGTGTTTGTTTATCTTTACCGATTGCAAGATGTGCCGGGTGCAAAGTTTCACTAATATTAATGCCTTTTACCGAAATGTTGCCTGTCGGGTCTATCCTTACTAACTGCGATTGTGTTTGAGATTCTATCGCCGTATAATCTGCATTCCAAACAACAGCACCTTTACACAAAGCCCAAAGATAACCTTCCGAATCGCTTACTATGTCCGAAGGATTATCGCCCACAGTTATAGTCGTAACAAGTTCATCGGTTTGCGAATTTATCACACTTATTGTATTATCTGTTGCAAAACCTCCGCTGTTGCACACATACACATTATTTCCCGATTTTATAAGTTGCTCCGGACCGGAACCGACAGGAATACTTTTTGTTAGAGTATTGTCGGTAAGGTCTATAACTGCAACTTCACCGGAATTTCCCCAGCAAGTTACATAAGCCTTAGTATCGTTAATTACTGTTAAAAATCTCGGTTGCGATAAATTTTCGATAACTCCCGTAGATTTAAAATCTTTCATATTAACAATTTCGACTTTACCGGAATTATTTACAACAATATATCCTTTGTCGGAATCAATATACATCGACTGTACCACATCACCGAGCGAGCGTCCGTTTACAATAGAAAAATAATCATTTTCCACAGTATTCTTATCCGGATTATAATAACTTACAGAACCGTTTCCTTTTCCGTAAGCTCCTTCATTTGTGATGAAAACACCATTTGAATTTATTGAAGTATCGTCCTTATCGTCTTTTTTGCAAGACGATGCAAATAAAGCAAGTATCAAACTTGCTGCAATCATTAAATTTGTAAATCGTTTCATTATTGAAAATTTTAGTTAATTAATTATGAATGAAATATTTATATTAAAATTAATTCCCGGCATCGGATACCATTCCGTTAATTGATAAGTTGTATTCCAAATATTATTTATCGAAAAAGCCATTTTTATTTTGTATGTCGAAAATTTAAAATCTTTGCTTGTCGTAATATTTCCCAGTGTAAAAGCGGGTAAATTTTTATTATTGTCGGCGGTGTAAAATCGTTTACCGGTAAAAGGTTTTGTAAAAATAATTCCGTATGTTTTGTATCGGAATTTCATTAAAGAACCTATTTTATAAACCGGAATATATACTAATTGCTTTCCTGTAAGTTCTTCCGAAACGGTTTCTTTGTTCGTAGATTTTGTATAAGAAGCAAATGTTGAAAATTCAAAAAAATATTTTTTGCCGGAATATGAATATTTAATACCGGTTTCGAGACCTCTTGCTTGTACTTTTCGGATATTTTTCGGACTATAAACATTTTCTTCCGGAATCAATATTATCAGATTGGAAATATTATTATCGTAGGCGGTCAGAGTAAAATAAAATTCTCCGGTTTTAATTTTTTTATCGAAAATAAAACCTGCTTCTTTTGAAAAACCGGTTTCCGATTTCAAATCCGGATTCCCTTTTGCATAAGCATCTTGCCAATATAAATCGTTAAAAGACGGAAGTCTGTAATTTTTTGAAATAAGCGTTCTGAAATGTAAATTTTCAATGATTTTTATTTTTCCGGACGATGACCATGTTATCGGTAAAAATTTATTGCCAAGAAGTTCAGCTCGAATACTCGATGCAAGTAAAATTTTTTTCGTTTTATTTTGATATTTTCCGGAAGTAAAAAAACTGCTTCTGTTTCGTTCTTTAATATCCTTATAATAATTTGTAATTCCTTTTTCGTAAGTATTATTAATACCGGTATTTATTTTTAATTTATTGAAAAGATTAAAATTTATTTCCATTTCCGAAATTTGAGTTTCCGAACGAATATCGGAAACAATATTCAAACCGTCTATCGGGTTTCGATACAATATATTATTGATAAACAGACCGGCTCTCGCTTTTATGCCGAAATCGTTTTTTTTATATTTGTAATCTGCCGAAATTTTATAAGATTCATCGTTTTGGTCGGCTTTGGAATTTTCGGATTGCATTGTGGAAGGAATTTGTCCGAAATCGTTTTGATATTTAAAATGCGTATTTATAATTTGATTATCACCAATTTTAAATCCGTTATCGTTTGCAAAACCCTTTCCGTATTTTCGTGAATTTGTTTGTCTTTGAACTTGACTAACAAATTTTTCGGTATTAAGATATTTAAAATTATTTTCAGAACCTGTATTTAACAAGCGGATACGAGTAAAAATTTTCTTCTTGCTCATAGATAATTCCACACCTTCGGAATGGGAGTTAAAACTGCCGTAATTTCCGGTAATTCTTGTCGAAAAACCTTTATTAAATTCGGAAGAATTATTTATTCGGATAATACCACCTATTGCTCCGCTTCCCGCTTGCGAACTTGCTCCTCCGAGTTGAAGTTTTATTTCATCGACAAAAAAAACCGGAATCAGTGCAATATTTGAACCTCCGCTTGTAGCTTGTTCCAAATTAAAACCATTCCACAATACGGCAGTGTGCGAATTTCCCGCACCTCGAAACGAAACACTTGCAAGATTTGAAGTGCCGTAAGTTTTTATATTCAATGCTCCGGAAACAGATAATATTTGCGAAACAGAATATCCGGAATTTAGCTCAAATAAATCTTTATCTATATTCAGAACCGAACTGCAAATGCCGGAATTTTCCGGTCGAGAATCCGAAATTTCAATTTCCTCGATAAGCATAAGAGTATCAATAACAATATCTTGCGAAATTGTCTTGAAAGAAAAGAAAAGTAAAACCGTAAATGTGTAAAATTTAATCATGAAATTTTCATTTACAGCTTTTTCACCGAAAGCAATAAATAATCAACTTTGTTTTCATACAAAAAACAAAGCATCGGATTTTCCGAATTACAATCGGCAGGTCTTCTGACTTACTTCCTGTGTTTTGTCGCCTTCCCGTTTCAAATAAACAGTGGCTTTAAGAATTACAAAACATTGTACGAAGATTACAGCAGCGGGAACTGTACGGGATTTTCACCCGATTCCCTTTTAAAATTCATCAATAGAAATATGATAAATTTACCGTTTGCGATGCAAAGGAATAAAATTAATCCGGAATAAAAAACACCAATGTAAGCAGTATTTTAACAAAAATTATGCAAACCAATTATAGTAAGAGCTTTGCATAATAATTTTTATAAATAAGATTTTTGTTCTTTCCCTTATGGAAAAGAACAAAGATTTTTATAATAATCGCCATCCGATTATCCGATACCGGCAAATTCTTCTCCGTGATTTTTGTCTTGTCATTTTATGTCCACAAACACATTTTAAAATTTTGTGTGTAATATTTAAAAGCATTACTTTGTAAATGATAAAAGCTATTATATTTAATAAAACTAAAAAAATAATAAAATGGCAAAAATTACAAAAGAAGATGCTTTAGAGTATCACTTTGAAAACAGACCCGGTAAAATTGAAGTTGTCCCTACGACAAATCACAGCACACAACGAGACTTGGCTCTTGCATACTCTCCGGGTGTAGCTGACCCTTGTTTGGAAATTGAAAAAAACAAAGATGATGCCTATAAATATACTGCAAAAGGAAACTTAGTAGCAGTAATTTCAAACGGAACGGCAGTACTTGGTTTAGGAAACCTCGGTG
>JAOZMN010000094.1 GCA_029934265.1 Bacteroidales bacterium | reverse complement strand
CATTTAGGAGGTAAGTCGGCAAGAGTTTTTTTTATGATATTTTGAATATTATCATAAGCAAGAAAATCGTGGAAATTATTTTTGGCAATTTGAAAATCCAAAGCCTCTCCGGAGATAAATTTCTTGTTATCACGAATATAGTTGAGGCTTTTGTTTGAAACGGAAGTAAAAAGGTAAGATTTAATTTTTTTATTCTTATCTATATCAGCTCTTTTTTCCCAAAGTTTGATAAAAACATCGTGTACAATTTCTTTTGCAACATCAATATCTTTAACATATTTATATGCAAAAGAAGTTAATGGTTTAAAAAGCGTTTTAAACAACTTTTCAAAATCAGTTATTGTAAAATTGTTTATCAAAGATTTATTATTTTATATGTTCCGATTCGGCTTGTATAATTTTTTTGCTTTCCGTTTCGTATATAAAAGCGATAATTTCGCATCTGTTTTCATTAAAATCTTTGCTTATTTCAAAGGAATAATTTTTGGAAATAATATCGCCGAATTTTGCACCGGAAGCTGAAATTTCATCTCCCCAAGTTCCGTTAAGCGAGGCTCTGAATACGTGTCTGTGAATGTAATCTTCAATAGTTGAAGGGTCTAAGGAATAATCCTTTTGAGGAGCAACAATACTGTCTTCGATAAGGTAAACTGATAAGTTTAGTTTTTTATCTGTATCTTTAAGAAATTCGCTGTTAATTTCGACTGTTAAATTTCGTGTGGTTTTATTGTAAGAATTTTCAATTTCAATATTAATTTCCGGATTTGTTTTGAGTAGTTCCGCAACGGCAGAAGTCCAATCTGAATATGCAATAACTGTATTTCCTGCAAACTCTGTTCGGTTTACAATTCCGTTCGGCAGACCTTTATTTGATACTGCAAAATAATCATCGAGTTCGTTACCGGTTTTTGTTCTGAAATCTTCCGGATAATGCTCGTCCGGTTCTGCAAAAACTCCAACGTGTATTGCTATCGGGATAATATGGTCGCAATATGTGTTTTTAAGCTCGGCTATTTTTTCAGCCGCACGAGGACAATTTCCACAAGTATGCCCTGTATAATCGGCTATAAGAATTTTTCGTATGGGAGTTGGTGAATTTTCATCACCACAAGTTCCTTCTTGCTTTTCTTTTAAAGGGTTTGCGATGTCGTCGCATGAATAAATAAAAGAAATTGACAGTAATATAACTATTAGATATAATGTTTTTTTCATTTTGAAAGTAAATTATAATTTTAAATCCGGTATTTCTGTATTTATATTTGCTTTTTTAATTCAGATAAATTGTTCTAATTATTTGTTTTTTGAATTAGATATTTTTTATTTGAAAACATTAAAAGGTACTTGTTACTGAAAAAGTAAAACCATTTGAAGCCGGAACGTTTCTGCAAACACCTCCGACACACATAATCCCTTCACGTTGTTTTCCGTAAGCTATTTGAAAACGATTTGAACCTTTTGTATATCCGGTTGTCAGGTTAAAATAATGTACTTTATGAACATCGTCCGGATTACCGTAATTATATTGGTCGTAAACTGCTACAAACCAGTGAGGTGAATATGTATATTCGAGTAAAAGCATAGCCCAGTCGCCGTAGTCTTGTTTTGTCAATAAAATTTCGGTTTCCATTCTTAAAGCGTGTTTTGAGCTTATTTTGTAAGTCATGTCGGCTATTCCGATATTTGCTTTTACCACACCGTATCCGCTCAAACCTTGAATTTGGTCTTTATCGTATTCTTGGTTCATATAAATAAGAGAAAGTTTATATTTTTTGGATATTTTTTTATGAATTTCAATATTTATATCTCTGAAATACACTTGTTTATCCATAGAAAACAGTGGTGATTCATATCCGTCTAAATTAGGTATTTCATCATCAGGGTTTACTAAAATTTTATCTTTTTTTATTGCATTTACTTGTGAAAAATTTATGGAAATATTAGTGCCGTATTTTCCGCCAAGCAATGTTTTTCTTTTTAACTTATAAAAAATTTCCGTATTTAAACCGATTTGTCCGTTTGGTTGAGACGAAAACGGGTACATTGCCGCCAGTGAATATGTATGAGTTTTTGTTATTGTTGGCAGGTAATTAATATTTACATCATTAATTGTTGCGGAACGTTCTGAGCGAAAGCTCATATTGTCTAAACTCATAAGTCCGACAAGTATTCCTAAGCCTTTTTGTGAATAGCTGATATTTGTAGAAATTGCTTGTCCATCTTTAAAAATAAATTCATTGTCGTAAGACGGGTCGTTAAATTTGTGGGCGTATTCCGAAGTTATGTTTATTTTTCCTCGTGAAATTGAAAAACGTCCCGCATAAGCTCCTACATTTTCCGGAAAATTGTAAACAGGGTCTGAATTTTCTTGATATTTACTTACAAAACTTCCTCCGACAATGATTTTAGTTTTTTTGTCGGATAATTTTTCGGAAAGGTCGTTTATGGAAATTTCACCGTCAATTCCTCTGACAATTCCGGCACCGTAGTCGAAATATTTTTTTTGTTTTCCCACAATTCCGGTGAGAGTTATTCCTTTTACAGGGCGATATTTTAATCGAAGTCCATCAAGAGCGTTATCTATTCCGAGAGTTTTTTCTTCATAAGCTCGCAAAATAAGACCACTTCCGAACTGTTCGTAAAAATTCCCGACTGTTACTTCTAACTCGCCGGCTTTGTAAGATGCGTAACGATACCCGATGCCGTGTCCGTTGTAGCGTTCGTCATATCCGAGCAGGGTGTTATAGTATGCTTCGTATCGTACACCAGCCGAAAAATCACCTCTAGTATAAATGATATTTGCATAAGAATTTAATCTCATTTTTTCTTTAACGGCGGGAGCTCTTATCAAGGAGTCTTCTTTATAAGTTTGCATATCCGTTTGCAAATTTCCGTGTATTTCACCATAGTTTTTCTTTTTTTCTTGTGAAAAAAGAAAACTTGTATATAAAATAAGTAATGCGGATAATAAAATTTTATTCATTTGTTGCAAGTAATGTTTTCGATTTATTTATAAATGTTTGATAATTAAAATGTTATTGGAAAACTACGTACCGTTTTTTATGTTTTTAGATTATTTAATTTTTCTTGTAATTCTCGAATTAAAGTATCTTTATCTTCAATTACTTTTTTATTTTCTTTAAGTTTTTTTTCTTTTTGTTTAATTATCGGCATTAATTTTTTTTCAGTTTCTTCTCGTCCCTCTTCTCGTCCTTCCTCTCGTCCCTCTTCTCGTCCTTCTTCTCGTCCCTCTTCTATTCCGTCCAAAATTCCATCGGAATAAGCAGTGTCTATTGTGTTTTTTAAATCTCGATAGTATTTTAAACTTTTTTCGTAACTTTTTAATTCTTCTTTATTATAGCCTGCGATTTCGGCTTCTTCAAAAAATTTAGAGAAAATTCCGCTTAATATTTCAGGTTGATTTTCTAAATTGTGCAAATTCTTTATTGCAAATAACCATTTATCGAAAGGCTCCGATAATTCGGAAATATTTTTGTCGAAATTTGGCATTTGCAAATATATGTAGGTCAGCTTGTCGTAAAATACTTTACCGGTGCGTGTGTCGGTGAGTTTTACTTCGCTTACTACGGTTTTGTCTTTGTCGCTGTCATCGAAACAAAAATCAAGTATGCCGATTGTGTATATTTTCTTGAGCTTAAAATCCCAATCGCCTCGCTGTGCTTGCTCTTGTACGGCAAAAGACGAGTAAAAAATACTGCGGTCTTTGAAAAAATTTTGCTTTGCCTTTTGCAATTCTATTATGAATTTTTCGCCTTTGTCGTTTTCGCAATGCAAATCGAAAATTGCTTTGCGGTCGAGTTGCGTATTAGCTTGTTTTTCTTTGTCGGTATATGTGAGATTTATTATATTTTCTTGTTCGGCAAGCAGGCAGTTTAAAAAATTTATAAGCAAATCTTTGTTACGCTCTTCTCCGAAAAGACGTTTGAAACCGTAATCTGTGAAAAAATTTATATAACGGTCGGTTAAATTTGACATAGATTTTTATTTTTTTATTAATGAGTTCGGTTTAAGATGTGTCTTTTTAAAGCGAATTTATTAATAATTTCTAATGTTTTTCAATACTTTCTCCGTTTGCGAGTTTTTTCAGCAATTCATATAATTCGTCTTCGTCTCCGGGAGAATAAGAGGTATGTTCCCAAACGATATTTCCATTTTTGTCGATAAGGAAAGCGTGTGGAACATTTACTACGTTCATGGCTCTTTTGAAATCGCTGTTTGTATCCAAAAGGACATCAAATTCCCAAGCTCTGCCGTTTACGAAGGGAGCTACACGATTTACACTTTTGGAGTCGTCGATTGAAATTGCATAAACTTTAACTCCGGTTTCTTCTTGCCAGTCGATATAATTTTCGTCTATTGCTATAAGTTCTTTTATACAAGGTTTGCACCAAGTAGCCCAAAAACTTACGAAAATCGGACCTTCACCGGTTATTTGAGAGGTTTTAAATTCTTCTCCTGAAAGTGTTTTTATTGTAATATCCGGTAGTTTTCGACCTTCTTCTTGTGCGAAAAGAGCGGTTGTTTGTAAGATACAGAACAACAAAATTGCAAATAATTGTTTTTTATTCATTATGTTTTATTTTAGTTATATTGAAAATTTAATTCTTACTAAGATAAATTTTAAACGTTATCTTAGTAAGAATATTATATTTTCAGATTTTGTTTGTTTTTGAATACAGCTTTGTTATTTTATTATTGAAATTTTCTTGGTATAACTATGTGTATCGTCTTCTATATTAATAAAATATAAACCGGAATTAAAATTATCCGTATTAATGTTTATTTTGCTTTGCTTTTCATATTCTTTAATAAACACTTGTTTACCTGTAATATCGGTTATTTTAAGACTTATATTTTTGCTTATATTTTCGGAAAGGTCTATATTTATGATATTATTTGCAGGATTTGGATATATTTTCATTACTTTATCTGCAATTTCGTTTACTGCTTCCGGTGGGTCTGCGAGGTCTATCTTATCTGTTTGCAAAACTTCGTCGGTAGCTGTGTTTTGTACAAAAATTACAAGTTCGGAATTATTCCATTTCCAATCTTTGTCCGGTTTAACGGTTACATTTATCGTGTTTATTTCGTTATCGGGGTCTATTTTTGTTCCGTTTTTGTCCGGATACATTCCTCTGTTTACAAAATTAACTTCAGTTTGTCCGTTCCAATATTCGTCTATATGCGACTCGGTGTAAACAACGTGCAGATAAAGATTTCTTGAAACGTTTAGAGCAACATTGTTTAATTCTATTGTAAGTTCGTATTCTTCGCTTGCATTTTCTTTGAATTTTGTATTTATTTCAAATTCCGCTTCTTTTTTTATTGCATCATCATATAAAGGAAGATAACTGCTGTATAAACTTGCCGAAGGATTACCTCCTTCCATTCGCTCTTCTCCATCAAATACTGCTGTAGGGAATCCTGTTACTTTGTAAAGGCTTATTCTTGAATTAGAAGCAGCTGTTTCGTATCCGTCTCCGTTGTGATTTTCGATAATTGCAACTTTCTGTCCGTTTTCGTGTAAATCATCGGCAGCCATTGCCGCTCCCGGACAGTACCCGCACCACGTACCGGTTGCGATTTCTACAAGTACATATTTTCTTCCCGTTGTACTTTTATTTTGTGCAAAACTAACAGAGAACGAAAATATCGCTATCAATAATAAGGAGTAAAATTTTCTCATTTTTAAAGTAAAACCGTAATAATATTCAGACCGTAAAATTAAACTTTTTTTAGTAAATTAAAATAAAAATTTTAATTTTGCTTCCGAAAATATTTAAAAACATAAAAAAAAGACATTATGAAAAGAATTTTTTTACTTACAATCTTATCTTTTAGTATTATTTTTACTTTAAGTTCGCAAATATCCATAAAAGATGTTTCAGGAAATGCAATTGAAGGAACTGAGCAAATCGGTACAGCTGAAACGCCTTACAACTTTCTTATTTCCAATAACGGGACTTCCGATATAGAAATTATTATGGTTGCCGTAAAACTTTCGATTCCGGAAGGTGTCAAGATGATGCAAATATGCGGAAACGGTAATTGTATGGCTTTTACGAGCAGTTTCGATAAAGAAGAAATAATCGGTTCGCAAACTTTATCTATACCTGCCGGAACAACAAGTGATATAAAAGAGGATTTCCATGTAGAATATGATAATAACGGAGTTACAAAAGAAGCAAGTGTAGCGGTTAAATTTTACGAAAAAGGAAATGAATCTAATTCGGCAAATGTTGATGTCATATATTTCAAAGGAAGTAATAGTATCGGTGTAAATAACTTAAAATCAATAAGTTTATATCCGAATCCTGCAAAAGATTTTATTTATCTGAGCTATGATAATTTGAAACACGGACAACTGATTATAAGAAATATTGTTGGAAAAGAAGTTAAGAAAATTAATATTAATTCCGGAGATGCCGGAAAAAAAGTATCTGTTTCCGATTTGCAAGAAGGAGTATATTTATACAGCGTTACTGAAAATGGAAAAACTGTTGTAACTCGAAAATTGATAATTAATCGTTAGTTGAAAAACAACTTTGCCAAAGCTTAATAATTTTGGCAAAGTTATTTTTAGATTTTATGCGAATAATTATAATCATAAATTATTGTTTTAAGAAATTGGAGCGGATTGGTGTCGTTTATTATTCCGGTTTTTTTTTCAATCATGTTTGTTGTTTGCCTTACAATGCTTGCCGCTTGTGGATTTGAAATATTACATTGGTAGTGTTTTATAACTTCAAAAATAGTTTTAATATCTTCTTCCGAAAGTAAATTTACTCCTTCATATTTTTGTTCGTAAGTATCGGGAATATCTACGTAAATAGTTTTATTTATATTAGATTTATTTTTGAGACTTATAACAGTTGTTTTTGCAACAATATCTCCAAAACGTTGTCCTTTTCCGTTAATAAGAATTGTAACAACGGCAACAGCACCATTTATCAAAAAAATATCTATCAATCGGAACAACCATCTTGTCAGATAATTAAATGTTGTAGCTTGTGTCCCGTCTGTTTTTATAACTTTTATTTTCAATACTTTTTTCCCGAGAGTTTGTCCGTGCATTGAAAGTTCTGAAATTAAGGTATAAAACATCATCGGTATTGAAAATATAATATAAATAAGCTCATCTCCGTCAAAAATTTTTCCTGCAACAAAAGAAATCCCGATAAAATAAGAAAGTAATATTACAAAGTCAAGAATTGTAGCAAGCATTCTCTCGCCGATAGATGCAATATTATGTCGGATAAGTACATTTTGAGTAGTTGAAATATTTATTTTTTCCATAAAAATTGTTCTTCTGTAAAAATTAAAGTGCAAAATTAAGTATTTTTTTTATATTTGTCTGAATTTGTAAAGAGCGACAGATGAAAGAAATTACTTTTCTGAATAATAACGTAAAACGTTGGCGAGAATTTGAAAGTTTGTTAGGCAAACCTTCCGAAACCGAACCTGATAAACTTTCAGATATGTTTATTGGAATTACTGATGATTTGTCTTATGCACAAACTTATTTTCCCGGAACAGAAACAGAATTTTATCTTAATTCGATAGCAATAAAAACTCATAATATTATATATAAAACCAAAAAAGAGAGGAAAACATCGCTTTCTGAATTTTGGAAATATATTTTTCCTTTGGAGCTTTACAAATCACGAAAATATATTTTATATTCGTTTTTTTTCTTCTTCACCGCTTGTTTAATCGGAGGAATTTCTGCTGCAAACGATGATACTTTCGTAAGGCTTATTCTCGGTGATTATTATGTGAATATGACACTTGACAATATCGACAAAGGAGACCCTATGGCTATTTATAAAACTGCAAATGAAATTAATATGTTTTTGGGAATAACAATTAATAATATTAAAGTTTCTTTTATTGCTTTTTTATTTGGGATTTTCACCTCTTTGGGAACTATTTTAATACTTTTTCAAAACGGAGTAATGCTGGGAAGTTTTCAGTATTTTTTTTATGAACAAAATGTCTTATATGAGTCTGTTTTAAGTATTTGGATACACGGAACATTGGAAATTTTCGCAATAATAATTGCCGGTGCCGCCGGAATAATAATGGGAACCGGAATATTGTTTCCCGGTACTTATACTCGCAAAGCTTCTTTTTTGCAATCGGCAAGAAGAGGAATGAAAATTGTATTAGGTTTGATACCGGTTTTCATAATTGCCGGTTTTTTGGAAGGTTTCGTTACACGTCATACTAATTGGCATGATGCAATAAGAATTTCAATAATAGTAATTTCACTAATAATAATTCTGTTATATTTTTTTATTTATCCGATAAAATTAAACAAACGTTTAAATAAAGATATTGAATTTAAGGAATTTATAAAAGAAATGAGCAAATAGATAAATAAACAAATAATGGAAAATCACATAGCTTACAACAAAGAAGAAATAAAATTCAAACAAGTAAGAGATTTCGGACAATTATTGCTTGCACCTTTTGCGTTTTTTAAGCAAGAATTTAAAAAGTTATCAAAAGCATTGCTTTTTTATGCCTCCCCATTTTTGATTATAGGTTTAACTATAATCGTTTTTTTTGTTAAAAGTATTACAGATAGGGCAAGTTTTGACGATAAAGAATTTATAATTTCTACTTTTTTGTATATAGGTAGTTTTTTCCTTTCATTGATAATATCGTTCAGTATGGCAAATGCGGTAATTACAAGTTATGTTTCTTTGTATGCCGACAAAGGCAGAGAGGGATTTAGTCTTGAAGATGTTTGGAACAAAGCGAAGAAAAACTTTTTCAAACTTTTCGGGCAAGGCTTTGTCGTAGTGTTGATGATAATGATAGGTTTGCTGTTTTTTTATATTCCGGGCATTTATTTACAGATTGCTTTATCTTTTGTTTATATAGCAAGTGTTCACGAAAAAATACCTTTCGGGAAGGCAGTAGGAAGGAGTTTTCAGATAATTTCCGGAGAGTGGTGGAGTGTATTTGCATTAAATTTGGTATTCGGATTTTTATTGAGCATCGTATCGTATATACTTATTATACCGATATATGCAGTTATTTTTATCGGAGCGGCTACCGGTTTTGAAAACATCGGAATTTTTATCTCGATAGGAGTATTTACGGTGCTTTATTTTTTCTTATACTTATTTATGTATTCCGTTCAATCTTTACTTATTGATTTTCAATACTTTAGTATTATTGAAAAAAAGGAAAGTCCCGGACTGTTGCAAAGGGTAAGAAAAATAAGAAATGAAGACGAAGGAAACAGCGATTTTGTAATTAGTCCGGAAAACGAGCCGGATTTACTTGAAAAGAAACAGGAAAAAGAAAAATCACATTTCGATTCTTTCGATTATACCGAAAATGATAACCGTTTTAAACCCAAATAAAGTGTTTTTTTTATAATTGAGTTAGGTACAAAAAGACCCTTAGGGTTTGATTTAACAAATCTAAATATTTAATTTACAGCATCTTACTTAAAACCCTAAGGGTCTGATTGCGAAGAAATATACTTTTTAGAC
>JAOZMN010000462.1 GCA_029934265.1 Bacteroidales bacterium | reverse complement strand
AACCTACTCAAGCCAGCCAAAGCAAAAAACAACTCCTCCGGTTGCAGTTTCCGTTATATGGCTAAGAAACAACACTTTTGTATTCTCATTATAGTTTTTAATAATTTCTTCCGTAAAAGAATTTTCATTAATTATCGGTTGCGATATTTGAGAGCGTATAAATTTTGCTTTTTTGCGTTCGCATATAATTTCCCACATTCTGTCTGATGCTCCGTATTCTATATCGGAAGAAAGGACTTCGTCTTCGGCTTTTAAATCGAGTGAATTTGCAACTATATTTAATCCTGAAGTTGCATTTGTAACATATACCAAGTTATCTGTTTTACATGATAAAAACTTGGAAAGTGCCTCCCTTGAAACTTTCAAAATATTATGAGCTTTTCTGTACAGAAATTCAACAGGTTGATTTTCTAATTCTAATTGATATTCTTGATATTTTTCAAAAACAGCTTTAGGACAAGCTCCGAACGAACCGTGATTTAAAAATGTAACTTCTTTATTAAGGTGAAATAAATTTTTCATTATTTTAAAACTTTACGAGCTTTTTTTATTTTGATAATAACATTTTCAATCCTGAGATAAGCAATAAAATTCCGAATATTTTTTTGAGAGTGTTTCCCGAAATATTTACTGAAACTTTTGAGCCGAGAAATCCTCCGATTACAAAAGTAACGGCAAGTATCAAAACGAATTTGTAATTAACGTAACCCTCTTTGTAATAGTTGAAAGCCCCCATTGCCACTACCGGCAGAACAAGCATACTTAAACTTGTACCTTGTGCTTGATGTTGCGACATTCCGAAAAAAAACACAAGTGCCGGTACTATCACCACGCCTCCTCCCACACCAAGCGACCCGCTGACAAAACCGCCGATTAGTCCGATTAATAATATTCCTAATATTTCTGTAATATTCATGTTTTGAAATTTCACAATTTTAAAATTTGCTCAGTTTGTATTCAAATATTTGGCGATAATTTTATTTATTACTATTTTACTTATCGGTTTTGAAATAAAATCATTACAACCGGCATTTTTTGCTTTCCTTTTGTCTTCGTTTGTGGAGTATGCTGTTTGTGCTATTACCGGCAAATCGGGCTTTGTTTTTTTTATACGTTCGGTTGCCTCGTATCCGGACATTCCCGGCATTTTAATATCCATCAAAACAAGTTTAATATTTTGATTTTTACATATCTCAACGGCTTCTTCTCCGTTTTTTGCGTGTATTATTTTTATATTATTTTTATTTTTTGAAATCAAAACTTCAAGATAAAGAAAATTAATTTCTTCGTCTTCGACTATCAGAACAGGAATTTTTTTTTCGTTTTGTCTTGTGCCGACATTTTCGATATTCGTATCGCAAGGATTGTAAGGAATGTTAAGAAAAAAGCTTGTCCCTACTCTTTTTTGGGATTCTAAACTGATATTGCCTCCGAGCAGTTCTGCATTTTTTTTTGCGATGGACAGACCAAGTCCAAGTCCTCCGGCTTTACGGGATAACGCTTTTTCTTCTTGCGAAAAACGTTCAAAAATAATTTTTAAATTTTCGGGTTTAATACCTATTCCTGAATCTTTTACGAATATTTGTAAATTGTCATTAAGTATTTTATAGCCGAATTCTATATATCCTTTATTGGTGAATTTGATTGCATTATCTAATAAGATATTTAAAATTGTATTTAATTTTCCTTTATCGGTTAATATAAAACTTTTTTCATCGGATAATTCTCTTTTAAGGTAAAGCGGAGTTCCGTTTTCTTTTGCTTTGAGGTCGAATACTGTAAAAGTTTCAAAAAGTAAATCGTTCAGAGATACTTTTTCTTCAATGGTATCTACTTGTTTGGCTTCGAGTCTTGAAATTTCAAGAATATCATCAATTATCCTGAGTAATTGAATGCCTGAATTTTTAATAATATTTATGTAATATTTTTGTTTTGTTTCTGACAGTTCGCCATTATCGAGTAATTGAGAAAAACCCATTATGCCATTAAGTGGAGTTCTTATTTCGTGCGACATATTATTCAGGGACTCGGTTTTGAGTCGATTACTTTCTTCGGCTTTTATTTTTGCAATTACCAATTCTTCATTTTGAGTTTTGTATTCTTCGTACAAAGTCGCATAACGATTTCTTTCTTCTTTGAGTTCTATCTCTGTTTTTTTTCTTTCGGTAATATCTCTAATCGTTCCCTGTCCGACAAGTTTTCCGTTGTGTTTTATGAGCTTTCCGTTTATTTCAACATCTATTAATTTGCCGGATTCATGTCTTATTTTTGTAATAAAATTTCTTATTTCTTTTTTAAAAAAAACATCTTTTAGTTTTAAAAAATAAGCCGGTATTTCTTTTTTGGGAATAAATGTTGAAAATAGCTTCCCGACTACTTCTTCCGATTTATATCCCAGAATTTTATAAACTTGATTATTTATAAATAAAACTTTTCCGGTTTTATTTACAATAAAAATAATGTCGATTGTCGATTCTGTAATTAATCGGTATTTTTCTTCACTTATTTCTGTGTTTTCTTTTTCTTTTCTTATGTTTTC